>JBLNEU010000029.1:0-9220 GCA_050263015.1 Deltaproteobacteria bacterium
TGATCTGGTACCAGCGGTTGTCGTGCCGCAGGGTGAAGTCGTTTTGGACGACGCGGCTTTTCTCCCGGCAGAAGATCCCCGCCAGGTTTTCGCCCGCCGCAAGCGGCCGGTGCGCATCGGCAGGATCGGCGGGAGGAACGGCGAAGCGGCGATTGAGGTCCTCCACGAAGCCGTTCTGAAGCAGTACGTTGGCCGCTGCGATCGTCTTGATTCCCCGCAGGGCGAGCTCTTTTTGGAACCGGTCCTGGAAGACGCCGTGCTTTCGCTCCACACGCCCCTTGGCCTGGGGCGAGTGGGCCGTGATGATCTTAATTCCCAGCCTGTGACAAGCCAGCCCGAAGGCCGTAAGCGGCTCTTCCCCCGCCAGAGCTTCTTCCAGAGTGGGCTCCCGGGGAGAGACGTAGATGGTGTGTTTGTCGGTGTAGAGGGCCAGGGGGACCCCGAAACGCTCGATCCAGCGCCACAGCAGGCGCATCGCCCCTTCAGTTCCCTCGCTCTCCACCATCAGCGACAGAGTTGTGCCCGTGGCGTCGTCCACCATGTTCAAGAGACACGTCTCCGGTTCGTGCTTGCCGAACCATCGGTGCTGGCTGCCGTCGAGCTGGAGCATCTCCCCGAATCGGGCCTTGCGCTCCCGGTACGCCCGGTGCCGTACCCCGGCCTTGGGACCGGTCCACAGTCCCTCCTGGATCAGCCAGCGCCGAAGCGTCTCATGATCCAGGACGATCCCTTCTGTGGCCAGCTTCTCGCACGCCAAGGTGGGGCCGAAGCCTTTGTACCGCTCACGGTACCGCCGGATCGCCCTCTGCCGCAGGGAGGAGGGCTTGGACCGGTTGGATGGGCGGCTGCGGCTCTTGTGCAGGAGCCCCACGTCTCCTTCCAGCCTGTATCGCTTGCAGATCCTCTTGCCCTGTCGGTAGGAGATCGACAGCCTTACGGACGCCTCCCGGATCGTAAGGCGTCCCTCCTTGACCCCCTCCAGGATCACCTTCCGAATCCGTTCCTTGCCGCTCATCAGCAGGTGTCCTCCCATCGCCCCCTCCACGTTGAAACCGCAGAAGGGGATTGTAAGGGGACATTTCTAATGAGTCAGCCTGGGGACATTATCAAAGAGTCGCGACATAGTCCCGCGCCGCATTTGACTTAAACCCCGCGATTCATTAGCATATCTTTTTCAAATATTCCGGGGGAAGACCATGGAAGAGTTCCCGCGCATCAAACGGTTGCCGCCTTACGTCTTCGCGGTCGTCACCGACCTCAAGTCGAAAATGCGCCGCGCCGGCGAGGACATCATCGACCTGGGGATGGGCAATCCCGACCTTCCCACCCCCAAGCACATCGTCGACAAGCTCATGGAAGCGGCCCGGAACCCGAAGAACCACCGGTACTCGCTTTCCCGGGGGATTCCGAAGCTGCGCCTGGCGATCTGCAGCTGGTACAAGAGGCATTACGGGGTCGAGCTCGACCCCGACACCGAGGCGATCGCCACGATCGGGGCGAAGGAGGGGATTTCCCACCTCGTCCTCGCGATGATGGGGCCCGGCGACGTGGCGCTCGTCCCGAACCCCACGTATCCCATCCACAGCTACTCGGTGATCATCGCGGGAGCGGACGTCAGGTCGATCTCGCTGACTTCCGGGGAGGGCGACTTCATGGACCGCGTCGAGCGGGCGATGAAGACGATCTGGCCCAAGCGCAAGGTGATGATCATCTCCTTTCCCCACAACCCGACGACCGAGGTCGTCGACCTCGCGTTCTTCAAGCGCGTCGTCGCCTTCGCGAAGGAGCACGGGATCCTCGTCATCCACGACCTCGCGTACGCGGACCTCGTCTTCGACGGGTACACCGCGCCGTCGATCCTCCAGGTCCCGGGGGCCAAGGACGTGGCGGTCGAGATGTACTCGATGTCGAAAGGATACTCGATGCCCGGGTGGCGCGTCGGCTTCGTCCTCGGGAACCGGCGGATGGTCGGGGCGCTGCAGCGGATCAAGAGCTACCTCGATTACGGCATGTTCCAGCCGATCCAGATCGCCGCGACGGTGGCGCTCAACGGCCCGTACCGGGTCGCCGAAGAGGCCGTCGAGGTGTACCGGAAGCGGCGCGACTGCCTCGTCGACGGGTTCGCGCGCATCGGCTGGGAGTTCGAGAAGCCGAGGGGGACGATGTTCGTCTGGGCGCCGATCCCCGAGCCGTTCCGCGCGATGGGATCGGTCGAGTTCGCGAAGCTCCTGCTCTCGAAGGGGAGAGTGGCGGTGTCGCCGGGCATCGGCTTCGGCGAGCACGGCGAGGGTTTCGTCCGGTTCGCCCTCGTGGAGAACGAACACCGCATCCGCCAGGCGATCCGGGGAGCGAAGGCGGTGCTGCAGGAGACGTCCGCCGCGAAGGTCAGGATCCGGTGACGGCCGCACCGAAGGAGATCGGCGTCGGCATCGTCGGGTTCGGCACCGTCGGGGCCGGGACGGCGAAGCTGCTCATCGACAACGCGGAGCATCTGCGCCGGCGGGTGGGCGTTCCCGTTCGCCTGCGCCGCGTCGCCGACCTCGACGTCGCGCGCGACCGTGGCGTCGCGCTGCCGCAGGGGATCCTCACCACCGACGGGATGCAGGTGGTCCGCGATCCCGAGGTGCAGATCGTCGTCGAGCTCGTCGGGGGGACCGGGGCCGCGAAGGATTACATCCTCGAGGCGGTCCGGCTGGGCAAACCGGTCGTCACGGCGAACAAGGCGCTGCTGGCCGAGCACGGTCCCGAGATCACCAGGGCCGTCCTGGACGCGGGCGTCGACATCGGCTTCGAGGCGAGCGTCGGGGGCGGAATCCCGATCATCCGGGCGATGCGGGAGGGGCTGGCCGCCAACCGGATCGCCGGGATCTACGGGATCATCAACGGGACGTGCAACTACATCCTCAGCCGCATGACCGACGAGGGGAAGGATTTCGGCGAGGTCCTGGCCGAGGCGCAGAAGATCGGCCTGGCGGAGGCCGATCCGTCGTTCGACGTCGACGGCATCGATTCGGCCCACAAGCTCGCGATCCTCGTCTGGCTCGCCACCGGGGGGACGGTTCCCCTCAAGGAGATCTACGTCGAGGGGATCCGGGACGTCTCGGCCGTCGACATCGCCTTCGCCCGCGAGTTCGGGTACCGGATCAAGCTCCTGGCGATCGCCAAGGACAAGGGGAACGGGATCGAGGTCCGCGTCCACCCGACGATGATCCCGGAGCAGTATCTTCTCGCCACCGTCGGCGGCGCCAACAACGCGATCTACGTGAAGGGGGACTTCGTCGGGTCGTCGCTGTATTACGGCCAGGGCGCCGGGATGCTTCCGACGGCCTCCGCGGTGGCGAGCGACATCATCGAGATCGCCCGGGGATTGCGCAAGGGGGTCTCCGGCCGCGTCCCGCCGAGCGGCTTCTTCGCCCTCGATCCGGGCGAAAGGACCGCCGTCGCACCGTTCTCCGAGGTCAAGACCGAGTATTACCTCCGGTTCCAGGTCGTCGACAAGCCCGGCGTCCTCTCCAGGATCGCCGGGGTCCTGGGCGCCCACTCCATCAGCATCTCCTCGGTCATCCAGAAGGGGCGCAAGGAGGAGAGCGCCGTTCCCATCTTCATCGTGACCCACCTGGCGCGGGAGAAGGACATGCGGGCGGCCCTCGAGGAGACCGACCGGCTGCCGGTCGTCCTCGACAGGACCCGGATGATCCGGATCGAAAACAACCTCTGACGCAAGGTCTCCGCGCGATCCGGCGCGAAGGAACCATCCGGCATTGCGTCGACCCGCTTCGGCCCGTGCCCGGTCCGGGGCGACGGCCGCCGGGCCGAAGAGCCCGTCCCGGCGGCGCAGCCTGCGGGCGTGGTAAAATCGGCGAAGGAACCGTTCTTCGGGAGGGGAAAACGTGCCGCGCAAATACCTGATCCTCATCGGCGACGGAATGGCGGACTGGCCCATTGCGGCGCTCGGCAACAGGACCCCCCTCGACGCGGCGGACAAGCCGAACATGGACTTCATGGCGGCCAACGGGGCCATGGGGATGGTCCAGGTCGTCCCCCGGGAGATGTACCCGGGGAGCGACGTCTCGAACCTGAGCATCATCGGGTACGACCCGAAGGAGGTCTACACCGGCCGGTCGCCGCTGGAGGCCGCCTCGATGGGCGTTTCCCTCGGCCCGGACGACGTCGCCGTGCGGTGCAACATCGTGACTCTGAAGAACAGCGGCGCGGACTCGGAGATGGAGGATTTCTCCGCCGGCCACATCACGACGGGAGAGGCCGCCGAGCTGCTCGCGGCGCTCCAGGAGAAGGTCTCGGACCGGGGGTGCGGCATCTGCGAGGCGTCCGCCCTCCCGTCGCTCCTCGTTCCCCACGAGGCCGGGGCCGCGGACAGCGGCGTCAGGTTTCACCCGGGGGTGAGCTACCGTCACCTGATGGTCTGGCCCGGCGGCAACGACGCCGTGGAAACGACGCCGCCTCACGACATCCACGGAAGGAAGATCACGGAGTACCTGCCGCGGGGTGAGGGCTCGGATCTCCTGCTCTCCCTCATGGAACTGTCGCGCGAGGTTTTTCCCGACCATCCCGTCAACCGGAAGCGCGCGGCGGCGGGCAAGCTCCCCGGAAACTCGATCTGGCTGTGGGGCCAGGGCAAGGCCCCGCGGATGCCGACCTTCCGGGACAAGTACGGGCTTTCGGGCTCGGTCGTGGCGGCGGTCGACCTCATCAAGGGAATCGGCGTGTACGCCGGCCTCGAGACGGTCGCGGTCCCGGGCGCCACGGGGTACACGGACACGAATTTCAGGGGGAAGGCCGAATACGCCCTCCGGGAGCTCGAGACGAAGGACTTCGTCCTGATCCACGTGGAGGCGCCCGACGAGGCGGGACACAACGGGAGCGTTCCCGAGAAGGTGCGGGCGATCGAGCGGATCGACCGCGAAATGCTGGGGCCCATCCTCGACCGCGCCCGCTCCGGGGGGGACCTCTCCGTGCTCGTGCTGCCGGACCACCCGACGCCCATCGCGATCCGGACCCACGCCCAGGAGCCGGTCCCGTTCATATTCTACCCGACGCCGCCCGGGCTCTCGCCCGCCCCGGGGAAGCGTTATACCGAGGCCGACGCGAAGGCGACCGGACAGTTCGTGGAGGCGGGGACCCGCCTCATCGGCTACCTGCTCGCCGGACGCGACGCCTGAATCCCGATGGAGCGCGTCGCAACCGCCCGGGTGATCTTCGGGGACACGGACGCGATGGGGATCGCGTACTACGCGAACTACCTGCGATGGTTCGAGATCGGCCGCGTGGAGCTGATGCGGCGGCAGGGGATGGTCTATCGGGAACTGACGGGCCGGGGAATCCACCTCCCCGTCACGCGTGCCGAGATCCGGTACATCGCCCCCGCGCGTTACGACGACGGCTTGGTCATCCGCGCCGGGATCCGCGAGCTCGGGCGGGCGAGCGTCTCGTTCGCGTACCGGATCGAGCGGGACGACGGCGCGCCGCTCGCCGAGGGGTCCACGACCCACGCGTTTACGGACGGGCGGGGACGGATCGTCCGGGTTCCGGATGGATTTCCCGCCGTCGGCGACTGACATTACATTTCCGGAGGAGAAGGGAGCTCACGTGGAACGCAATCTGGCGCTCGAGGTTGTCCGGGTCACCGAGGCCGCCGCGCTCGCGTCGGCACGGCTCATGGGACGGGGCGACAACGTGGCCGCGGACCAGGCGGCGGTCACGGCAATGCGCAAGGCGTTCAACGCCGTCCAGTTCAAGGGCCGCGTCGTGATCGGCGAGGGCGAGCGCGACGAGGCGCCGATGCTCTTCATCGGGGAGGAGGTCGGCGCAGCCGATCACCCGAAGGTGGACATCGCGGTCGATCCCCTCGAGGGGACCACGATCGTCGCCACGGGCGGGCCCAACGCGCTCTCCGTCATCGCGATCGCCGAGGAGGGCGGTTTCCTCCACGCGCCGGACACCTACATGCAGAAGCTCGCGGTGGGGCCCCGCGCCAAGGGAGCGATCGACATCACCGCGACCCCGACCGAAAACCTGCGACGGATCGCGAAGGCGCTCAAGTCGTACGTCGAGGACCTGTGCGTCATCATTCTCGACCGGCCCCGGCACCAGGACCTCGTCCGGGAGTGCCGCGAGGCGGGAGCCCGGATCAAGCTCATCGGCGACGGCGACGTGGCCGGCGCGATCGCGACGGCGAAGGAGGGATCGGGCGTCGACGTGCTCATGGGAACGGGCGGAGCGCCCGAGGGGGTTCTCGCGGCCGCCGCGCTGAAATGCCTCGGCGGCGACTTCCAGGGAATCCTCAAGTTCCGCAACAAGGAGGAGATCGAGCGGGCCAGGACGATGGGGGTGACCGACGTCGACAGGGTGTACGGCATGGAGGACCTCGCCAGCAGCGACGTCATGTTCGCCGCGACGGGAGTCACGTTCGGGGACTTCCTGAAAGGGGTCCGGTTCTTCAGCGGCGGCGCGTACACGCAGTCGGTCGTCATGCGGTCCAGGTCCCGGACCCTCCGGTTCATCGACACGACGCACTACTTCGAGTTCAAGCCGAAATACGATTGAGAGGGACGGTCTGCAAATGAGCATCAGTGCTGCAAGGGCGACGGGCCGCATCGCGATCGACGCCGACCGGTGCAAGGCGTGCGAGCTGTGCGTCGCCGCCTGCCCGAAGAGGTGCATCGAGATCGGGACGTCCATCAACGCCCAGGGGTACGCCGCCGCGGTCTTCGCGCGGCCGGCGGACTGCACGGGATGCGCGATCTGCGCCGAATGCTGCCCCGACGTCTGCATCGAGGTCTGGCGATGACCCTGTCGGGCACGGGACCGCGCCGGGAGTTCATGAAGGGAAACGAGGCGATCTGCGTCGGCGCGATCGCCGCGGGATGCCGTTACTATTACGGTTATCCGATCACCCCGCAGAACGACATCCCCGAATACATGGCGGCCCACCTGCCGGCCCGGGGCGGGACCTTTCTCCAGGCCGAGAGCGAGGTCGCCACGATCAACTTCATCCTCGGGACGTCGGCTTCGGGGAAACGCGTCATGACCTCGTCGTCCGGCCCCGGGATCTCCCTCATGCAGGAGGGGCTCTCCTACATGGCGGGGTCCGAGCTGCCTGCCGTCATCGTCAACATCTCCCGGTCCGGTCCGGGCCTCGGCGGGATCGCCCCGTCGCAGGGAGATTACCTCCAGGCGGTCAAGTGCGGCGGCCACGGGGGCTACAAGATGCCCGTGCTCGCCCCCCATTCGGTCCAGGAGATGTACGATCTCACGATGCTCGCTTTCGACCTCGCGGACAAGTACCGCAATCCCGTGATGATCCTGGGCGATGCGATCGTCGGCCAGATGAAGGAGCCGTTCGTCCCGACGCCGTACGCCCCGACGGTCCCGCCGGAGAAGCCGTGGGCCCTCACCGGCTGCGCCGGCCGCCCCCGGCAAAACGTCAAGTCGCTCTACCTCAAGGACGACGCGATCGAGGTCCACAACTGGAAGCTTCACGGAAAGTATGCGCGGATGCGCGAGGAGGAGGTGCGCGCCGAGCGTTACCGGATGGAGGGGGCGCGGATCGCGATCGTTGCATTCGGAACCGCCGCGCGCGTCAGCAAGACGGCCATCCAGTGGGCGCGTCGGGACGGGATTCCCGTCGGGCTGCTCCGCCCGATCACGCTGTTCCCGTTCCCGGCCGTCCCGGTCGACGAAGTGGCCCGCGAGG
Organism: Deltaproteobacteria bacterium; assembly: GCA_050263015.1. Classification (GTDB taxonomy): domain Bacteria; phylum Desulfobacterota; class Deferrimicrobia; order Deferrimicrobiales; family Deferrimicrobiaceae; genus JBLMWX01. The sequence continues at coordinate 7,715 of JBLNEU010000029.1, forward strand.
CGGATGCCGTCCTCGTCATCGAGATGAACACGGGGCAGATGGTCGACGACGTGCGCGCGAGCACCCCTCACCACGACAGGATCCGGTTCCTGGGCAAGCCGTGCGCGATGCCCACCCCGGAGGAGATCCTCGGCGAAATCCGGAGACTGGCCCGGGACGTCGGCCTCGCGACGGTGAAGATGCCATGACCGCCGACGATCGGTTCACGAAACAGGTCTTCGCGAGGCCCCGCAGCCTCGTCGACGTGCGCTCCCACTTCTGCCCGGGGTGCCACCACGGGATCGCCCACCGCATCCTCGCGGAGACGATCGACCATTTCGACCTTCGGGAGAAGACGGTCGGGGTCGCCTGCGTCGGCTGCGCCGTCTTCCTCTACGACTACATCGACGTCGACGTGGCCGAGGCGCCGCACGGCCGCGCGCCGGCCGTCGCCACCGGCGTGAAGCGGGCGCAGCCGGACAGGTTCGTCTTCACCTACCAGGGGGACGGCGACCTCGCCGCCATCGGGACGTCCGAGATCATCCACGCCGCGAACCGGGGAGAGAACATCACCGTCGTCTTCGTCAACAACACGACGTACGGAATGACGGGCGGGCAGATGGCCCCCACGACGATGCTGGGCCAGAAGACGTCGACGTCCCCTTACGGGCGCGACTTCAAGAACGACGGCTACCCGATCCGGATGGCGGAGCTGCTCGCCACCCTGGAGGGAACCGCGTTCTCGGCCCGCGTGGCGACCTCGACGCCGGGCCAGATCCGGAAGGCGAAGGAGGCCCTGAAGAAGGCGTTCGAGATGCAGATCCGCGAGATGGGGTTCTCGATCGTCGAATTCCTCTCGACCTGCCCGACCAACTGGGGCATGAAGCCGACGGACGCGCAGAAGAGGGTCCTCGGGGAAATGTCGGAATATTTCCCTCTCGGGACCTACAAGGAGCGCAAGCAGGCGGACTTCGTATGACGCGCGACGTGATCATGGCGGGGTTCGGAGGACAGGGGATCCTGATGATCGGGAACCTGCTGTCGCTGGCGGCGCTGGAAGAGGGGAGGCACGTCACCTACTTCCCCGCGTACGGGGTCGAGATGCGGGGAGGGACCGCCAACTGCACGGTCGTCGTCTCCGACGAGGAGATCGGCTCGCCCGTGGTCGGATTCCCCGATGCGTGCGTGATCATGAACGGGCCGTCGCTCGACCGGTACATGCCCCTCGTCAAGAAGGACGGGGACCTCATCATCAACGCGTCCCTCGTCGATCCCGCGAAGGCGACGCGGACCGACATCCGCCTCCTTTCGCTCCCCGCCAACGACATCGCCCGGGAGGTCGTCGGGAGCCAGCAGCTGGCGTCGATGGTGGCCCTCGGGGCCTACGTCGCGCGGGCCGGGGTCGTCGCGATGAAGACCGTGATCGACTGCATCCCGAAGGTCGTGTCGAGGAAATACGAGAAGTTCATTCCGTTGAACGTCAAAGCCCTGAAGGAGGGAGAGTCCTTTGCCCGAAATCACGCGTGA
>JBLNEU010000030.1:0-8824 GCA_050263015.1 Deltaproteobacteria bacterium
ATGGCTCCCGTGAAGGAGTGGCCGGCGCGGAGGGAACGGGCGAACATTTCCAGGGCATCCGGAAAATGGTTCAGGAATCTCTTGAGGCGAAGGCGCTTCTTGACGTTGACCACCGTGTTGGGGACGACGAACAGGAGGCCGCCGGCCGCGAGGGAGACCGCGTGTGGCCAGCGCAGGAGTGCGCCTGCCGCGATCCCGAGCACACCCATGGTCAAGGAGAGAAGGATGAACGTCCCGACCTTCATTCGAAGATCGGCCTGGCGCAGGCGCCTGTCGATCCTCACCGCCGCATCGAGCCGGGAAAGGATCTTGTTGAGAGTCGGGACCTCGCTCAACAGCTCGTTTTTCAGGACCTGCGGCAAGTCGTTGGTCTGGAGATTTCGCAATTCCAGAAGCGACAGGCGCTTCTTGATCTCCGCCCGCTCGACGCCCGGGGCCGCAAGAAGGAAATACCCGCCGACGACGGCGACCACGACGACGAGAAATATCAGCAGGGCAATCCAGAGCATGACCGGCTCCTCAGTGCTTCCGGTGCGCGAAAATCTCGGACCCGAGATGGATTCCGGCGGTATGAATGGTATCGAGGAACTTCGGCCGGACGCCGGTGGCCCGGAACTTGCCGACCACCTTTCCCTCGTCATCGAGACCCTGCTTCTCGAATAGGAAGATGTCCTGCATCACGATGATGTCTCCCTCCATGCCGGTCACCTCGGCGACCTTGACCAACTTCCGCGTTCCGTCGCTTAGGCGCGCGACCTGGATGATCACGTTGAGCGCGGAGCTGACCTGCTCCCGGATCGCTTTGGCCGGAAGTTCGAAGCCCGCCATCAACACCATCGTCTCGAGGCGGGACAGGGCGTCCCGCGGAGAGTTCGCGTGAACGGTCGAGATGGAGCCGTCGTGCCCCGTGTTCATCGCCTGGAGCATGTCCAGCGCCTCTCCGCCCCGGACTTCCCCGACGATGATCCGGTCCGGGCGCATCCGGAGGGCGTTGCGGACCAGGTCCCGCTGCGTCACGGTTCCCTTTCCCTCGATGTTCGAAGGGCGCGTCTCGAGCCGCACGACGTGCTCCTGCTGGAGGATCAGCTCCGCCGAGTCCTCGATGGTCACGATCCGCTCGTCGCCGGGAATGGACGCCGACAGGATGTTGAGAAGGGTGGTCTTCCCCGCGCCCGTCCCGCCCGACACGAGAATGTTCAAACGCGCCTTCACCATCGCCGTGAACGTCTTGGCCATCTCCTCGGTCAGCGAGTCGTTGGCGACCAGGTTCTCCATCCTCAGGGGGTCGATGCCGAAGCGCCGTATGGAGAGCATCGGCCCGTCCAGCGCCAGGGGGGGGATGATGACGTTGACCCGCGATCCGTCGGAGAGCCTGGCATCGACGAGCGGGGTCGACTCGTCGACGCGGCGGCCGACCTTGGAGACGATCCGCTCGATGATCGTCATCAGGTGATCGTCGTCCTTGAACGTGACTTCCGTCTTCTGGAGCTTGCCGTGTTTTTCGATGTAGACCTGTCCCGGGCCGTTGACCAGGATGTCGGAGATCTCGGGATCCTGGAGCAGGGGCTCCAGCGGACCCAGTCCGAGCGTCTCGTGCTGGATTTCCAGGATGAGCCGCTCCCGCTCGGAGCGGGTCAGGGGAATCCCTTCCGCGGCGATCAGGCCCTCGACCACCGTCTTGATGATGGAGGAGAGCTGTTCCGGAGAGATCTCGGAGACGGTGGACAAGTCCAGCCTGTCGATCAGCTTGCGGTGGATGGTGCTTTTCAGCTCCTGGTAGGCGCGCATTTCGGTGGCGACAGAGTTCCTTCTCTGCGCCGGATCCCCGAATGACGCGGAGGCGGACTGCCCGTTCTTTTTCGCCATCCAGTCGCTGACCGTCATCGCGCACCTCTCTCGGGACGGAAGATCCTTTCGATGAAGCCGCGCCGCCTCTCGACTTCCTCCCCCTTGTCCTCGGTCCCGGTCAGGAGTTCCGCCATCCGTTGAAAGCTCTTCGTGACGTCCTTGTCCCTCGCGATGTCGCGGAGCGGCCTCCCGCGGTTCATCGACGAAATCACGGTCGGATAATCGTTGGGGATCTCGAAGGACACCGGGCATTTCATGATCCCCTCGACGCTCTCCTTCCGGATTTCGTCATTCGGCATGTAGCGGCTCAGGACCAGACGGATCCGGTCATCCCGCAGACCGATTCGTCCGAACAGGTCCAGGCACCTCCGGGTGTTCTTCAGGGACGGGAGGTTCAGCAGCGACACCAGCAGGACCAGGTCGGACATCTCGAGGGCCGTTAGCGTGCGTTCGTCGAACTGGTGGGGGGCGTCCACGACGATGAAGTCGAACATGGACCGCAGCGTCGAGAGCACCTGCCTCACCTGCCCCGTGGTAATCTTGTCCGCATCCTCGAACACCGGAGGATCGGCCAGGAGGTAGACACCGCTGGAATGCTTCACGAGGAGCGTGTGCAGGAAGTCGTAGTCGGCCTTCTCGGCGTTTTTCGCGAGATCCAGGATGGAATACGTGGGTTTCACGTTGAAGAACGTCGCTACGTCGCCGTGCGAGAACACGAGATCGGCCACCGCGGTCTTCTTGCCGCAGACGCGGGTGAGTGCGTCGGCCAGGTTGACCGCGATCGTCGTGGTCCCGTTCCCCCCCTTATTGCTGAACACCGAGATGATCCTGCCCCCCTCGACGTGCGTTTCCTTCCGAGCGTTCTTGAGTTTGAAGACTTTCTCGGCGGCCGCGCGCAGGTCGATCTCCCTCACCGGCTTCCGAAGGAAATCGTGCACCCCCGCGCGCATCGCTTGAATAATGAGATCGGCGTCGCTGCTGTCCGAGAGGGCCACCAGGTAGAGCGACGGGAAATCCCCTGCCATCGAGGAGATCGACGCGATCGCGGCGGCAGGGTCGGCTCCCAGGCCCACGATCGCCATTTCAGGGGAATGCTTCCGAAGGATCTCGACGGCGGTCGCCGTGGAATTGGTCTTCCAACGCAGATCGATCGAACCGATCTTGCGGCTCAGGTTGTCGATCTGCCGAATCGCTTCCTGGTCCGATTCGACGATCACGCAAGTGATCCGGGTCATGATCTCCCTATTCCACAAGCCGCAGGGTTCTCAACACCGGCCCGTTCGATGGCCCCGTCGTGCTCGACGCTCCGATGGCGACGCTCGGAATATAATAGCCGATGACGGTCCCTTGAGCCGTGTCGTATCCCTTCAGCCAGAAACCCGCGAACCCGACGACGGTCATCTCCGTATTGCCTTGCCTGAGCATCTCGCTGGGGTCGTACAGCGGTATCTTCACGACGCGGGAGGAGTTTATCCAATCGGTACCCCATCTGGAGCCGACCACCGTCACCGGGTCCGAGCCCTCCACCAGTTCGGCATCCGGGTCCTGGGCTATGAGCTGATCCACGCCCTGCCGCGTCGGTCCCACGGTGTTCCCCGTCTTCAGGTCGACCGGAGTGTTGTTGTCGATCGCGCAGTCGTCATAACAATTGTCCGAAATCCTGTTCCTGTAATCGCTCCCGCCCGAATCGTCGCACAGAGACAACGCAAAGAAATGTCCGGATTCCTGCTGAAGTGACGAGAGATTATCCAGATTATTCGGATTATTGAAGGGTTCACCGACCTTGAGGATCACTTTATAGCCCGCGGGCATGTCGTCGATGGAATAGACATGCTCCCCGAAATCGTACTTGAGGTTGTTGTCGGTCTCCGGGGTATTCAGACTGAAATCGTCCCATGGAAGGGGGATCCCCCATGGCTTGAGGCACTTCACGCCCGTATCGGCGACGGCCGCCTCGGCGGTCGCGGAGGCATTGATGAATTGCGTCGGCCTCCCGAGGACGCGAGCGAAGAACAGGTTCACGGTCCGCTGGGTCGTGACGCGTATCCTGTCCGGGGCGGGGAAATCGACGCTCACCTCCGACAAGGGGTCCAGCGACGACGTGACCACGTTATCCCGGGAGGCGAAGACGCGCGCCCGCGCATCGGCTTCGGCCCGGGTGGGATCCGACGCCCAGTCTCCGTCGAAGAAGGCGGACGCCCCCGCGAGCGCTCCGGAGTCCGCGCACCGCTGAAGCTCATGGCGCACGGAATACATGAACGCCACGTCGATGCCCAGCGCGGCGAAGCCAAGGAGGACGAAAAGGGCAAGCGCAAAGACCACGATGACCTGTCCCCGGTCTCGTTTCCTCATCGACATCCTCCATCCTCCGGCCACGGCGCCGCCATCAGGGAACCAGCGCCGGGGCGGTTTCCTCCGACTTCGCCCTTTCCGTGGGAAGCGCGGGAATTTCCTCCTTGTCGAGCGGCCGGACGATTTTCGGCGTGACCATGACCATCAACTCGGTTTCGTTGCTGCTGTAGCGCGTGTTCCGGAACAGCGCGCCCAGGATGGGGATGTCCCCGAGGAACGGTATCTTGCTCACCTGCTTCTGGGTCTTGTTGTCGATGAGCCCCGCCAGGACGAAGGTCTGCCCGTCCGCCAACTGGAGGCCGGACTCGGCCTTTCGGCTCTTGAGCGCGGGAATCCGGAATCCCGAGAGAATGACCGCATTGGCGAAATCCAACTCGCTCACCTCCTGGGATACCTTCATGTAAATGTCCCCGTTGCCTGCGATCTTCGGCTGGAAATTCAGCCTGATGCCGAATTCCTTGTAGGAGATGGCGTACGACGACGACCCTCCCGCCGCGGTGGTATAGACGATCGGGAATTCGCCTCCGACCAGAAACTTTCCTTCCGCGCCGTTCGCGACCACGAGGTTCGGCTCGGCCAGCGTCTTCAGGGCGCCCCTGTCATGAAGAACCCGGAGGAACCCGCTGAACTTGGGGAAGGCCCCCGGCTTGGCGACGAAAATGTTCATGGCGTCGCTGAACGATTGATTCGGGCCGATTTGGCCGATCGTGTCGGCCCGCATTTGTCCGAAGAAGGGGCTGAAAGCGTTTCCGGGACTCACGGAACCGCGGTACGTGCCGTGCTCGAACAACATGTTGAACCCGAGCTCCTTGGCCAGCGACCGGTCGACTTCGGACACCCGGATCTGGAGCAGCACCTGCTCCAGTTTCGCGACCTTGAACAGGTTGACCACGGTCTTCGCGTACGCCTTGGCGCCCTCCACCAGGCGGTTCTGCGCCGCTTCGGAGCTCACCGTCCCGGACAGGATGAGCGTCTCCCCCGACGAGGTGATCTCGAAAGACTCTTCGGGAGCCACTTTCAGCAGGTCGGCCCGGACCTGTTCCACATCGATCCCGACGACGATCTCGACGGTCGTGGGGACTTCCTCCTCGCTCCAGTACACGAGCGTCGTCGTCCCCAGGCTCCTGCCGATGACGACCATCTGCCTCGGGGAGACCACCATCACGTCGGCGGTTTCAGCCCTCGCCACGGAGACCCTCTTGATGTTGAAGCCGCTGTCGAGCAGGACCGACTGATTCGCGAATACCCGGACCGTCTTCTCCGGCCTCGTTGTCGCCTCCCCTTCCTGCCCGGCCCCGGCCCGGACGGCCCCGAGGAGTCCGAGGCAGATCGCGATAACGACGACGGCCGGTCCTGATCTCCTGTCCAAACTTCACCCCCCATGCCGAGAATTGGTCCCGATGCGCCTATTCGAAATTCTCTTCGGACCGCTTGTTCCCCTTGATGACCTCGACCGTGTATTTCCTTTTTCCGAGAACAGGAGCGGACGGCGGCGCTGCCGGACTCTTCTTCGCGACCCGTCTCATCCCGCCTGGCTTCCCCGCCGCCGCCGGAGCCGGGGCATTCCGATACGACGCCAGAAGGCGGGCCTTGTCGATCCCGGCAGTCATCACCTTCTCGGAATCCGCAAAACTGCGCAGGACCAACTGGATTTTCCCGTCGTTGCTGGCCAGGGCGAGCTTTTCCGCGTCCTCCGGAGTCACGGCAAGCGTGACGGTATTCACGGTGACCGGCTTGTTTTCTTTCTGTTCGATCACCTGCCCCGCGGCGAGGACCAGGACGTCCTGCAGGACAGTCTTTGAGACCTGCTCCTGCTGGCTTTTGGACGAAAGGGCGGTCGTCACCAGAACGTCCACCCGTGCGTCCGGTACGATGAACCCCGCCACGCCGACGACCTCGCTCACCTTCACCGAGAAGGCCCGCATCCCCTGCGGGATCTTGAGGGCGAGTATTCCGCCTCCCTTGTCCGCGGGGACCAGCTTCGATTCCACGATCGGCTCTCCGCGAAGGAAATCGCGCTTGGCCGTCCTCCCCACGACAGGCTTCGAGTCGGCGAAGGCGTCTTTCGGGTAATTGTCCTTCGGCCACGCCGACACGGCGACCTGGTTCGAATTGATCGCGGAGCCGAGGGGAATCTCGACCGTGGCGACGACGATCCCGACGGTCTGGAGCCTGGCCTGCTCCGCCGCCCGGCCTTTCTCCGAGAGGAACTTGTATGCGCCGAGGCTGGCGGCCAGCGCCAGGAGTATCGCGACCCCGACGACCGCCACGATCCGCATGCGGTTCATCCGATGACATCTCCCCTCATTCGATTAATATTCCCTTCGCATCGTGGTGCTGCTGCTCAGCGGAAAGTTGCCGGTCAAACCAGGGACAAAACCCGCCAACACGACCGGGAATTCGTAGCTGACCGTCACCGTGACGGTCCCGAAGGTCAGGCCGTCACCGCCCAGGTCGACTGTCGCCCCCGTGATTCCGGCCGAGGAAAGAACCGCGTCGGCTCTGTCCCTGAATGTATTATCGGTCGTACCGCTGCCGCTCCTCACGGCGGCGATCCGCACCGCTTCCCGCGCGGCGCCGGTCATGATGTTCCGCGTCATCCAGGCCCTGCCGAACTCCGCGATCCCGATGATCAGGACCAGGAGGATCGGAACGACGAGGGCGAACTCGACGAGGCTCTGTCCGTCTTGACCGAGCTTTTTCATCCATCCTCTCCCCGAAGGCGGGAGGGCCTCCCGGGTCGAGCCGACCGCACAACCCTTCCCGTTCGGCCCCCACCCCCTCCTGGTTCGAACAATGCCGCCACGACCGTCCCGATCCCGAGCGTTCCGGCCATCGTCATGGCCAGGACGACGTGATGTTGCTGAACATGGCGGTCAGGTTTCCGCCGATCAAAGTGAGCCCGCCGATCGCCACCAGCGCGATCAGCAGGAGGATCAGGGCGTACTCCATGAGGCCCTGCCCCCGGCAGTCCTCCAGGGGGTGGAGGTGACCGCGGAGTTTCATCGCGCCGCCGAAAAGAGAGATCGATTACAGGGCGTTCGCGATGCTTTGCAGCACAATGCTGATGTTGCCGCCCAGCAGCGTCAGGGCACCGATCGTGACAATGGCGATCAGCACCAGGATCAACGCGTATTCCGCAAGCCCCTGTCCCTTTTCGTCCTTCAACATCGCCATTAACCTCTTCGCCATTTTCTCCTCCTTTGTTCAATCCGTTGTCGGTTGGCTGCACCCTGTTCCTTCGACGCATCGGTTTCTCAAGCGGCTGCCCAAGCAGCTCCTGGAGCATCACCCCCTTCCAAGAAATCATTGGGCGTACGCAAAGCCAATAGCGTGCCAGAGCCGGCGCACGAGAAAGAGAGCGAGAGAACGCCTTTATCCCCCCGGATCGAATACAGCTTTTCCCCGGCCCAAAAAATCGCTTTCGTCGCCGACCCCGCTCCATGAAAACATTTTCCCAGTCATGGGTAAACTTTTACCAACTAATCCCATTGGCGTCCTGCTTTTTGGAACAGGGAAAAATTTTGGTCTCGACATTACCGACCTGTAACTCTTTGCCTTCCCGAATAATTGGAGTTTTCTTCCCAGCATGGAATAAGATTTGCTCCCCTGTCGCCTTCTAAAGGAGCCTCCATGGCCATGTTCATGATCCTTCCGTTAATCATATTGACCATCTCCCCGGCGACGCAGGCCGCGACGCCAGACCGCGCAACCCCCGCGTCGCTCCATATCCTCCATACCGCCCGCGGCGAGGGTGAGATATCCCCGTGCGGCTGAACGAACGGACAGCTTGGCGGTCTTGCCAGGCGCGCCAGGGCGATCAAGATTGCGAGGCGTCAGGGAGCCCCCGTCCTGCTTGTCGAGTCGGGGGACTTCCTCTTCGCAAGGAAGCCGCCCGCGCCGCAGCCGGCTGCGGCGGATCGCGCAAGGGCCGAGTTCATTCTGCGGGCATACCGACGCATGGCTTACGACGCCGTCCTCCCGGCAGACGCCGACTTTTCCGCGGGAATGACCTTTCTCCGCCGGCACGGAAAGGACGGGGTCCCCTTCACGTGCCTGAACCTCGTCTCCGCCCGGTCGGGCAAACCGGCTTTCCAGCCGTTCCGATTCTTTTCTCGGGCCGGAATGCGGATCCTCTTGACGGGGATCGTCGGGGAAGACGTCATCTCCAAAGGGCACCTGCCCGGATCCGATTGGAAGGTCCTGCCGCCGCAAGCGGCGCTCGAGGCTCTCCTCGCGGGCAAGGAAGCGTCCGGGGCCGACCTGGTCATCATTCTAACCCACATCGGCCGGCCACGCGACATCGCGCTGGCGCGCGCGGTCAACCGCCCTCTCCTCATCTTCGGCGCCGGTTCCGAGACGACTCCGGCGTCGCCGGCTTTCGAAACCGGGGCGGCGATCTTCCAGTCGCGCGAGAAGGGGACGCATCTGCTCGAGGTCTCCGTGGAGCGAGTCCGCCGCGCGGGCAAGACGGAATGGCGAGGGTTCGCGGACCGCGACAGGATCGGGCAATACCGGGAGAAGAGGCGCCGCCTCCTCATCGAGATGGACGCAATGGACGCAAAGAGGCGCAGTCTGTACGGGAAGGCAGTGGAAAGCCTCGACAACGCCATCCGGATCGGGG
>JBLNEU010000031.1:0-10217 GCA_050263015.1 Deltaproteobacteria bacterium
TGCGGGCGAGCTGAGAGCTCTATCTCGACGGGAGGCCGGTCCTGCGCAGCGGCCTCCTCTTCGGGAAGACGCCCCCCGGGATGCGTAGCGCAAGGTAGTTCACTGCGCGGAGTCCCGCGGAGCGTCGGGTCTTCGGCTGCGCGGAGTCCCGCGCAAGCGGGGCGCAAGCGGGAAGGAAGCGGGGCGCGAGCGGGGCGAAAGGCCTGAGCCGGCGTTTCCCGCGGGGTTTTCGACCGCGGCCAGGGGCAAAGGGGCGGGGACGGCGATGTCGTCGTACGACGAGAGGTTTTCGAAGATCCTCGCGCTGCGGGAGGCGCTTCGGGCAAACCGGGCGAAGATCGCGGAGCTTGCGGTCCGGAACCTCAACTTCTCGCTGCGCGACAGCCTGGCGGAAGTCGACGTCGCCGTCGACCGGCTGGCGATGTACGAGGGGGCCGATTTCCTGAAGAACAGGGTCCCCCTCGGGGGGCCGGGCTCGTCCGTGTCGCTCATGCTCTCGTACAACGGGAGCGCGTGGCTCAACACGGCCATCACCTCGATCTACATGGTCGGAAACCGGGTGCGGGTGAAATTCGCGTCCCGGGGGGCCGACGTGATGGCGCTCACGGAGGAGATGTACCGGCCCATCTTCGGGGACGATGTGACCTTCTTCCGCGGGAGCGGCGCCTCCTTCGTTGGGGAGTCGCTCGCGGATGGCAACACGTCGTCCATCGTGGTCTTCGGCTTCGACGAGAATATGCTCCCGTACGATGAGGCGGTCCGACGCAGCGGCAAGACCTTCGTCTTCGAGGGGCCGGGCCAGGACCCGTTCATCGTCTTCCCCGACGCGGACATCGACCTTGCCCTGGCGGACCTCGTGACGGCGAAATTCATGTATTCCGGGCAGACGTGCACCGCCCCGAAGCGGATCTTCATCCACCGGTCGATCTACGGGGAATTCCTCGAGCGGTTCCTGGACAAGGTCCGGGGCCTCGTCGTGGGGGACCCGCGGGACCCGAGGACCGACGTCACGCCGGTGGCGAGCCCGCTGGCGGTGGAGCGGATCGGGCGGCAGCTCAAAGACGCGGTCGCGCGCGGGGCGATGGTCCTCGCGGGAGGGCGGATCGAGGGGACCCTCGTCCACCCGACCGTCGTGAGGGACGCCGCCGACGGGATGCTCGGAATGCGCGAGGAGGTGTTCGGCCCCGTCGCGTTCACGACGAGCTTCGAGACCGAGGACGAGGTGATCCGGCGGGCGAAGGACCACAAGTACGGCCTCCGGGCGGCGGTCTTCGGGGGCGAGTCGGCGAAGCGGACCGCGGCGGCGCTCGTCGGCGAGCCCTACTGCCATCCGGTCCCGGCGTACGCGTTCGGGAATTTCGGCACGGTCGCCCTCAACCAGACCCGCGCCGAGTCGTGGAAAGGGGCCTTCGTCGTCAAGGCCGTCGGCGGTTACGGGTATTCCGGCTGGATCTGGGAGACCGTCGGCGGCCGGTTCCGGATCAAGCAGGGGCCCAAGCTTTTGAGCGTGGAGACGTCGCGCGAAGGATAGGCCGGGCCGCCGGCCGGAAGCGGGGGGGAAGGAACACGAACAGCGAGGGGGCCATCGTTCGTCCTCCGCGGAGGGGAGCGATCCGGGTCGTGCTGCTCGATTTCGGCGGCGTGATCGCGGAGGAAGGATACCGCTTCGGACTCGAGGCGATCGCCGGTCGAAACGACGTCGATCCGGCCGACTTGAAGCGCGAAGCCGACGACGCGATCTACGACACGGGATACATCACGGGGCGCGGGACCGAAAGCGGCTTCTGGGAACGGCTCCGCCGGCGGACGGGGATCGCGGGGTCGGACGACGCGCTCTCGGGCGAGATCCTGCGGCGCTTCGTCCTCCGGCCGCGGATGATCGCCGCGGTCCGGGAGCTGCGGCGGCAGGGCGTCGTCGTCGGGATCCTGAGCGACCAGACCGACTGGCTGGAGCGGCTCGACGCCCGCGACCGGTTCTTTCCCGAGTTCGACCGCGTCTTCAACAGTTTTCGCCTGGGGAAGGGGAAGCGCGACGCCACGGTCTTCGACGACGTCGTGCGCGATCTCGGCGCGGTCCCCGGGGAGGCGCTGTTCGTCGACGACAATCCCGGCCACGTGGACCGGGCCCGATCCCGGGGCCTCGCGGCCATACTCTTCCGGACGGAAGACGCGTTTTTCAAGGAGCTCTCGGCGTGGACCGCGTCCTGATCGTCGGCTGCGGCGACATCGGCCGCCGCGTCGCCCGCCTCTGGGGCGCGCGGGGCGCGGAGGTCCTCGGGCTTGCGCGATCGCCGGCCGCCGCCTCGAGACTTTCGCAGTCCGGGATCGTCCCCGTCCCCGGGGACCTCGACGACCGCGGCACCCTCCGGGGGCTTCCCGCGCGCGGCGCCCTCGTCTACCACTTCGCGCCCCCGCCCGCGGACGGGGAGACCGACCCGCGGACCCGGACGCTCGTCGAAGCCGTCCCGGGTGGTGACGAGCCGGAAAAACTGGTCTACATGAGCACCACCGGCGTCTACGGCGATCTGAAAGGCGGATGGGCGACCGAGGAGACGCCGGCGGTTCCCGAGACGGACCGCGGGCGGCGGCGGCTGGACGCGGAAAACGTCCTGCGCGCGTGGGGGCGGGAAAGGAACGTGCCTGTCGTCGTGCTGCGGGTCGCGGGCATCTATGGGCCGGGGCGGCTCCCGGTCGAGGCGATCCGGCGGGGAACGCCCGTGCTCGACGAGGCGGTCTCCCCGTACACGAACCGGATCCACGCCGAGGACCTCGCCCGGGTCTGCGTCGCCGCGGCGGAACGGGGACCGGGCGGGCGCATCTACAACGTCAGCGACGGAGTTCCCGGCACCATCACGGAATATTTCCATGCCGTCGCGGACCGGCTCGGGCTGCCGCGACCTCCGGCGGTCGGCCTCGAGGAGGCGCGCAAGGTCCTTTCTCCGGCCCTGCTCTCGTACCTGTCCGAATCGCGGCGCATCGACAGCCGCCGGATGCGCGAGGAGCTCGGGGTCTCGCTCCTGTACCCGACGCTTGCGGCGGGACTCGCGGCGTCGCTGGAACACGGCGGATGAGGAGACGGAAATGGCGGAACAAAGAACGGTCACGCTGGTCATAACGGGAATGACGTGCGGCCACTGCGTCGCGGCGACGAGGAAGGCCCTCGCGGCCGTCCCCGGCGTCGCGAACGTTGTCGTCACCCTGGACCCGCCGCGCGCGGTCGTGACATTCGACCCGGCGAAGGCGGGTCCGGACCGGCTTGCCGCGGCAGTCGGGGAGGCCGGCTACGCGGCCTCGGCGGCGTCCGGGGAGGCCCCGGGATGACGGCGGAGCGTCGATCTGTCGGCAGCGCGGAGTCCCGCGGAAGCGGGTCGGAAGCGGGGCGGAAGCGGGATGGCGCATCAGGCCGCCGGACGGATGGCGAAAATCCGCGGCTCGGAATAGAATATCCCGCGTGCATCGACCGGCCCGGGGACGACCGGCCGGCAATCAAGGCAGGGAAAGGAGCATCGATGAAAGTCCGCAGGTTCGCCGTCATGATCGCGCTTCCGGCCGTCTTGTCCCTGGCGGGGCAGGCATTCGCGGAGGAGCCGGCAGCGCCGAAGGAAAGGAAGGAGAAGATCAGCTACAGCATCGGGGTGGACATCGGGACCACGATGAAGAAACAACCGTTCGAAATCGATCCGGACCTGCTGGCCGCGGGGGTCAAGGATTTCTACACGGGCGGAACGATGCGCATGGCCGACAACGAGGTCCGCGCGACGCTGATGGAGCTCCAGAAGGAGCTCCAGGCCAAGCAGCAGGAGCAGATGAAGCACGCGCAGGAGCAGATGAAGGCGTCGGGCGAGAAGAACAAGAAGGAGGGAGAGGCCTTCCTCGCGGAGAACGCGAAGAAGGACGGGGTCAAGACGCTGCCGAGCGGCCTCCAGTACAAGGTGATCAAGTCGGGTGACGGCGCCACGCCGAAGGCGACCGACACCGTGGAGACGAATTACCGCGGCACGCTGATCGACGGGACGGAGTTCGACAGTTCCTACAAGCGCGGCCAGCCGGCGACGTTCCCGGTCAAGGGCGTCATCGCCGGGTGGACCGAGGCGCTCCAGCTCATGAAGGTGGGCGACAAGTGGCAGCTCTTCGTCCCGCCGGACCTCGCCTACGGCGAGCGCGGGGCGGGGCGCGAGATCGGGCCGAACGCGACCCTCGTCTTCGAGGTCGAGCTCCTCGGGATCAAGTAGCGCGCATTCGGGAAAAGGCGTGGCCGCGCCGGCTCCGCATGTCCGGAACCGGCGCGTGCCCCCTCCCGGCGAGGCACCCGGCCGCCTCCCGGCCGGCATCGGAATTATTCCTTGCCATTTGATGCCCGGGCGTGCTATCTTCTGCAGAGTTTGAAAGCGCGATCGTCAACAACCGGAACGAAACGATCCTTCCGAACCCTCGGCTCCGCCGCCTTCCCCGGCCGACCGTACGGCTTTCCGTGAGTTAAGGGTCAGCGTCCCAGAAACCCGTCAACCCGTCAAAATCAATGCGCCATGCGGCGCCGGGAACATCCCCGGGCGCCCGGAAAGATGCACAGGAGAGAAATAGTAGATGTCATTCGAAGAGTTGGGGCTTAGCCCCGAAGTTCTGAACGCCGTGAAGGCGAAGAATTACGTCGTGCCCACGCCCATACAGGAAAAGGCGATCCCCCTCGTCCTGGACGGAAGGGACGTGATGGGCTGTGCCCAGACGGGCACGGGGAAGACGGCGGCATTCGCGCTTCCCATCATCGAGCGCCTCCGCGCCGGCCAACGCCGCCCCGCTGCGCCCCGCTCCGCCCCGCTTCGCCCCGCTTCCGCGGGACTCCGCGCTGCCGACAATCCGGCGCTTCGCGGGAGCGGCCGCCGCCCGGTCCGCGCGCTCGTGTTGACCCCAACCCGCGAACTGGCGAACCAGATCGCGGAAAGCTTCGGCGCCTACGGACGGAACACGGGAATCTCGCACGCGGTGATCTACGGCGGCGTGAGCCAGGGCCCCCAGGAAAAGGCGCTGCGCAAGGGCGTCGACGTTCTCGTCGCCACCCCCGGCCGCCTGCTCGACCTCGTGTCGCAGGGGCTGGTTTCCCTGGATGCCGTGCAGATCTTCGTCCTCGACGAGGCCGACCGGATGCTGGACATGGGCTTCATCCGCGACATCCGGCGGGTGATCGAGACGCTCCCGCGCGAGCGGCAGACGCTGTTCTTCTCGGCGACGCTGGGGGGCGACATCCTCCGGCTGGCCGACAATATCCTGCGCGACCCGGTCGAAGTGGCGGTGACGCCCGCGGCGACGACGGTGGACGCCGTCGAGCAGCGCGTCTACTACGTGGAGCGGGGCGACAAGGGAGCGCTCCTGGCGAGCCTTCTCGCCGGCGGGGAGATCCGGAACGCCCTCGTCTTCACGCGCACCAGGCACGGCGCCGACCGCGTCGCGCGGCACCTTGTCCGGGCGGGAATCCAGGCCGAGGCGATCCACGGCGACAAGACGCAGAGCGCGCGCGAGCGGGCCCTCGAGGCGTTCAAGCGCGGGAGGACGCGGGTCCTGGTGGCGACCGACGTCGCCGCGCGGGGCCTCGACATCGTCGACCTGTCCCACGTGGTGAACTTCGACCTGCCGGAGGCGCCCGACTCGTACGTCCACCGCATCGGCCGCACCGGGCGGGCGGGGGCGTCGGGCGTCGCCCTGTCGTTCTGCGACGCCACCGAGCGCCTTCACCTGGCGGGGATCGAACGGCTGATCCGCAAGCACCTGACGGTCGTTTCCGACCATCCGTACAAGTCGGGCCTTGGCCCCGGCCGTCCCACCGTTCTCGGGTCGGCGAGTCCCAAGGCGCTGAACCCGTACATGATCAGCGCGGACGTCCTGGTGGGCCGCGGCGGGAGCCGCCCGGCCGGAGCGACCGCGGGCCGCTGAAGCGCCGGGGGCCGCCGTCCCGCCTGAACCGGCGGACCGCCCCGGGATACGCCTCTTTCCCGAAACCGCACCCTTCCCCTCGCCGGAGGCGTCCCACGGCGGGCCCGCTCGCCTGATCACGGTTGGCCCGCCCGCGTCGCCCGCGCCCCCCTTTCCATGCCGGCCGAACGCTTCCCGGCGGGAGCGCTCCTCCCCCCGGGGCTCTGTCCGGTTCCCATCCTGTGGAACGACTCCTCCCGGGATGTTGTCCAACGGAATGGCCGGAACGGCCCCGACAACCGGGACTCCGGCGGATGCTGGTATAATCGGGCGAGGTCGGCTCCCGCCGGATCGCGAAACCGGACGCGGCCGGGCCTCATCGGGGAGTGAGTGGATCGGCGACCGATCCCGCGGAGAGAAGGGACATGGCGAGGAAGGCGATCATCGCGGCACTGTTCGGGCTGGCGTCGTGCCTGTGGAGCGTGGCGGCGGGAGCGACTCCCGCGCCGGAGGGAGAGACGGTGGTCGAGAAGTTTGCGCTGGCGAACGGCTTGACGGTCGTGATCCGGGAGAACCATTCGTCCCCCGTGGTGGCCGTGCAGGTGTGGGTCAAGGCGGGGAGCGCGACGGAGCCGGAAGAGCGGGCGGGGATGTCCCACATTCTCGAACACATGGCCTTCAAGGGAACGAAGACGAGGGGGCCGGGGCAGATCGCCCGGGAGGTCGAGGCGCTCGGAGGCGAGATCAACGCCTACACGTCGTACGACCAGACCGTGTACCACATCACGATCTCGGGGCGGTACCTCGGAAACGCCCTCGACATCCTGGCCGACACCCTCGGGAACTCCGTGTTCGACGCCGGCGAGCTGGCGCGGGAGCTGGAGGTGATCCTCGAGGAACTCCGGATGAACGAGGACGATCCGGACCGGACGAACTCGAAGGCCGTGTTCCGCGCCGCGTACCGCGTCCACCCTTACGGACGGCCGGTGATCGGGTTCGCCGACACGATCCGGAAGACGACCCGGGACGACCTCGTGGCGTATTTCCGCGACCACTACAACCCCGGCAACATGGTCCTCGTGATCGCGGGCGACGTGGACTCCAGGTCGGCCCGGCCGCTCATCGAGAAGGCGTTCCTTCCCTTGAAGTCCCAGGCGTCCCCGCCGGTCGCGGCGCCCGCGGAGCCGGCCCAGGAGGAGACGCGGGCGACGGTCCGCGAGATGGACGTGAAGCGCGCCTACCTCGACATTGCGTTCCATGGCCCCTCGATGAAGGACGAGGAGGTCTTCGCCTGGGATCTCCTCTCCATCATTCTCGGCGGCGGGCAGACGTCCCGCCTCTACCACGAGGTGAAGGACGCCCGGGGCCTCGTCGATTCGATCAGCGCCTATTCCTACACCCCGAGGGATCCGGGAGTCCTCATCGTCGGGGCCACCGGGTCTCCCGACAAGGCGCGCGAGGCGTTGCGCGAGGCGCTGGTCCAGACCTTCCGGATGGGGATGGCGCCGCCGAACGGACAGGAGCTCCTCCGGGCAAAGACCTCCACGGAGAGCGACTTCCTCTACTCGCTCGAGTCGCAGGGGTCGCTCGCCCGGCATGTCGGGTTCTTCGAGACGGCGCTCGGGGACCCCGCCTTCGAGCAGAAGTACCTTCAGAAGATCCGCGCCGTGACGGCCGACGGCATCGTGGCCGTCGCGGGAAAATACCTGACGCCCCGGAACCTGACCGTGGCCGCCGTCGTTCCCCGGGGCGACGCGAAAGGGCTCGGCGAGGAGGACATCCGCGCGATCGCCGCCGACGCGTACCGGGAAGCGAAGGCGGCCGCGGCGGCGCCGGGGAGGAAAAGCGCTGTGGTGCGCCGGGTTCTCGAGAACGGCGTCCGCGTGATCGTGCGGGAGAACCGGGCCGTCCCCGTGATCGCCGTCGAGGCCGGCTTCCTGGCGGGGCTGCGCGCGGAGGAGCCCGGGAAGGGCGGAGTGTCCGCGATGGCGGCGGAGATGCTGACGAAGGGGACGCAGGCGCGGTCGGCCCGGGAGATCTCCGAGGCGGTCGAGGACATCGCCGCCGACCTGTCCGGCTTCTCGGGCCGGAACTCCTTCGGCCTGCGGGCCCGTTTCATGCGGAAGGACATCGAGCAGGGGTTCCGCCTCTTCACGGAGTCGCTGCGGACTCCGACGTTCCCGGCCGAGGAGGTCGAGAAGAAGCGCACGGAGATGCTCGGCCGGCTCAAGCTCCAGAGGGACGAGATGACGCAGTCGGTCTTCCTCCTTTTTCTCGCGGCGCATTACGGGGACCATCCGTACGGGCGCAATCTCCTCGGGACCGAAGCGTCGCTGCGTGCCCTGACGCGGGACGACCTCAAAGGCCACTTCGACCGGTGGACCGACCCGCGCAACCTGGTCGTCGCGGTCTCGGGGGATATCGGGGTCGACGAGGCGCTGTCCCTGGTCCGCAAGTCGGTCGGCGACATGACCCCCGCTCCCGGCTACTCCCCGATCGGCCCGATTCCGGTTCCGCCGGAGGCCGGGATCCGCCGCGCCGAGGAGAGCCGCGAGAAGGAGCAGGCCCACTTCGTCATCGGCTACACGGGGGCGCGCTTCACGGACCCCGACCGGTACGCCCTCGACGTCCTCGGATCCGCGCTCGCGGGACAGGGGGGGCGCCTGTTCACGAATCTCCGGGACAAGAAGTCCCTCGCCTACTCCGTGACGTCGTTCTCCTCCGAGCAGGTCGATCCGGGCTTCTTCGCCTTCTACATGGGGACGAGCGCCGACAAGCTGGACGGCGCGGTTGCCGACACCCTCAAGGAAATCGAGGGTGTGCGCCGGGAGGGGATCACGAAGGAGGAATTCGACCGGGCCAAGACCTGGATGATCGGCACTTACGAGATCGGGCTCCAGAGCAACGCGGCCTACGCCGAGAAGTTGATGTACAATGAGCTTTACGGCGCGGGATACGAGGAAACGTTCCGGGTTCCCGAGCTGATCCAGGCGGTGACCCTCGAGGAAGTCAACAGCGCCGCCGCGCGCGTCCTGAGCACGGACCGTTACACGATCGCCGTCATGCGGGGAAAGTGAACGGGCCCGCGCATGTTGCAACATGGGGTCTTCGAAAGACATGTTGTTGCGGGCCGTTTCGTTCCCCGTGAGGTTATTTGTTGCACAGATTTCCACCGGGTGACCATGCCCTGGGGAATACGCCGTTAACAGGTCTGTAATCCAAGGAAATTCAGCCAGGTCGAGCCTGACCCGGGTTGTGGCATCTTCTTTGCCCTGATAGCCGGAGCGCGACCGGCGCTGTTGCAGCCGGCGGGTCCGCCGAAAAGGGGGAGTCCGGGATGGCCGCACATGTGCGCTTCGCCTGCCTTGCAGTCCTGTCATGCGCTTTCGTCCTCGCAGCGGCACTTCCCGCCGCGCCCGCCCGCGCGGAATCTCCGGAGGCCGCCGCCGGGCCGGCAGTGTCGTTTGCCGAGGCGGTTTCGCGCGCCCTCGCGAACAGCGCGTCGGTGGTCGCGGCGAGGCACGAGTGGGCATCGGCGGGGAGGAACGCCGAAAACGCCCGCGGCCGCTACCTGCCCAGCCTCGTCCTCGAAGAGCGGTTCGTCCGCACGAACGTTCCCGGCGAGGCATTCGCGCTCAAGATGAACCAGGAGCGCCTCCTCGCGTCCGATTTCGCCGACCCTGACAACTTCAACAAGCCGCCCCCGATCAGCGACTTCATCACCTCGTTGACGGTGGAACAACCCCTCTTCGCGCCGCGGGCCTGGCTCGGGTACCGGATGGCTGCCCGCGAGGCCGAGGCCGCGGGGATGGACGCGGAACGGACGAAGGAGGAAACGGTCCACCGCGTCCTGTCGGCCTATCTCGACGCGCTGACGGCGAAGGAGTTCGTCGGCGTGGCGGAGAAAGGCGTCTCGGACGCGCGGGAGCACCTCCGGATCGCCGAGGCGCACGAGAAGGCCGGGACCGGGCTTGCCTCCGAGTCGCTGCGCGCGCGGGTGTTCCTCGCCCGGGCCGAAAGCGGCCTCGTCGCGGCCCGGAGCCGCCTGGCGCTGGCCCGGACGGCGCTGGGGCTCGCGATGGGCGAGGAGCGGGGGACCCGGGTGGACGCGGCCGATGCGCTTCCGCCCCTGCCGGACCCGGGATCTCTCGAATCGCGGATCGCCGGCGTCGGCGCGAACCGGCTCGACCTCCGCGCGTTTTCGGCGCGGGTCGCCAACGCCGAGTCGAACGTGACGCTGGAACGTTCCGGCTACCTGCCCGCCGTCGGCGCGATGGGGGCGTGGCAGGTCGACTCCCGGGAAGGGCCGTTCT
>JBLNEU010000032.1:0-3775 GCA_050263015.1 Deltaproteobacteria bacterium
AGGCGCGGAGGAGCGCGTCTTCTACTTCATCCTTCACGGGATGCTTCATCTGGCCGGGCACGACCACGAATCGGGACCGGCCGGGGCCCGGAAGATGCGCCGCAGGGAGGCGGAAATCTACCGGGCGGTGACCCGCGGGCCGGGAGTTGGCCGCAGGTGAGGCGGCGGAGGGACGATGAGCCTGCACCGCCGGCGGGTTGGCGGGCCTCGTCGAGGTCCGGCGCGGTCGTCTGCGGGGCCGCGTTCGCGGCCCTTTACGCATTCGGGATGCCCGGCTACGGGGTCCCGGGCTTCCCGTTCGCGGCGCTCGCTCCGCTCGTCGCGCTCGGGCTGGGATCGGAGAGCGCCCGGACCGCCGCGTTCCGGGGATTTTTGGCCGGGACGGCCGCGAACTTCCTCCTCTTCTACTGGATCGCGTACACCGTGGCGGTTCCCGGAAAGCTGGGATGGGCGCCGGGGATCCTCGCCGCCCTGCTGGTTTCGGCCTACGTCGCGGTCTACGTCTCGGCCGGCTGCTGGGCGGCATTTCGCCTCGCGGCGCGTTTCGGCGAAGGGGGGCTCTGGGCGTTTCCGTTCGCGTGGGTCGGGCTCGAGTACGCCCGGTCCGTCCTCTTCACGGGGTTCCCGTGGCTCATCCTCGGCTACGGGTTCTCGGAAAGCCCGGCGCTGCGGCAGGCTGCCGACCTCGCGGGCGTCCCGGGCCTCGGATTTCTCCTCGCGCTCTCGGGCGTCGCCGCCTCCCTAACCGGGGTCCACCTCGCCCGGAGGTCCTGGCGCGCCTGCGCGGCGCCGGCCGCCGTGTTCCTCGCCGTCCCGTCGGTTCTTTTCGCCTACGGGTCGTGGCGGATCGCCGAAGCGGGCCGCCTCCCCGCGGCGCGGACACTCCGCGTGGCGATCGCCCAGGGGGGGATCGACCAGTCCGTGAAATGGAACCCCGCGTTCCAGGCCGAGACAGTCGCCATCTACCGGTCCCTGACCGGGGAGGCCGCCGCGGCGGGCGCGGACGTCGTCGTCTGGCCCGAGACGGCCGCCCCGTTCTTCTACGGCTGGGAGGCGGAACTCTCGGGCGAGATCGACCGGATCGTCGCGGACGCGGGTGTTCCGCTCGTCTTCGGGGCGCCCTGGTTCGACCCGTCCGACGGCGGGAAATATTTCAACAGCGTCTTCCTGGTCGACGGGCGCGGCGTGCCGCGCGGCCGGTACGACAAGCGGCACCTCGTTCCCTTCGGGGAATACATTCCGCTGAGGCCGGTGCTGTTCTTCCTTCGGAAATTGACGGCGGGGGAGGGGGATTTCTCGGCCGGCGCCGGCCCGGCGCTGTTCCGGGTGGACGGCGGCGACGCCGGGGCGTCGATCTGCTACGAGGCGCTCTTCCCCGGAATCATCCGGGACGGCGTCCGCGCGGGGGCGGGGTGGCTCGTCAACGTGACGAACGACGCCTGGTTCGGGGACACCGTGGCGCCCCGGCAGCACCTCGCGATGGCGCGGATGCGCTCGGTGGAGTTCCGCCGGCCGATGGTGCGGGCCGCGAACGCCGGGATCAGCGCCCTGGTCGACGCGACGGGGGCATCGGTCGCCGAACTCGGGCTCTTCCGCCGGGGGACCATCGTGGGGGCGGTGCGGCCGGGAAGCGGGCAGACCCTCTACGCGAAAAGCGGCGCGATCTTCGAGATTTCTTGTGCTATATTGGCATTTTTAATCACGTTTGTCCCGCTGAGAGGAAACGATGGCCACTGGACTGCTGGGGGAAAAAACCGCCGCCCTTGAATCCCGCCTGAGGGCCCTCCGGGGCTATCTTTGACGTAGACCGGAAACGGTCCCGCCTCGCCGAGCTCGAAGAGGCCGTCTCGCGGGAAGGGTTCTGGGAGTCGCCCGAGAAGGCGGAGCCGCTCCTCAAGGAGCGAAAAGGGATCGGGACCTTCCTCTCGAAGTGGACCGCCGTCGAGAAGATGCTCGACGACTTGAGGGCGTACCTCGAGCTCTCGGAGGAGGACCCGTCGCTCGCGCCGGAGATCGAGCGCCACGCCGCCGACGTCGAAACGCAGCTCGACGCGATCGAGATCGAACGGATGCTCGGCGGCGAGAACGACGAGCGCAACGCGATCGTCACGATCCACGCCGGCGCCGGGGGCACCGAGTCGCAGGACTGGGCGGAGATGCTCCTCCGGATGTACACCCGCTTCGCCGACCGGTTCGGCTTCGAGGTCGAGGTCGTGGACCGGCAGGAGGGGGAGGAGGCGGGAATCAAGAACGCCACGATCCTCCTCTCGGGAGACCACCCGTACGGGTATCTCAAGGCCGAGAGCGGGGTCCACCGCCTCGTCCGCATCTCCCCGTTCGACGCCAACAAGCGGCGCCACACGTCGTTCGCATCGGTCTTCGTGTCCCCCGAGATCGACGACGACGTCCAGATCCAGATCAACGAGTCGGAGCTGTCGATCGACACCCTGCGGTCGGGGGGCGCCGGCGGCCAGCACGTCAACAAGGTCGAGTCGGCCGTGCGGATCGTGCACCTCCCGACCGGGATCACCGTCCTCTGCCAGCAGGAGCGGTCGCAGCACAAGAACAGGGCGATGGCGATGAAGATCCTGCGGTCGAAGCTCTACGAGCTCGAGATGCGCCAGCGTGCCGAGAAGGCGATGGAGGCCCACAAGACGAAGAAGGACATCGCCTGGGGCTCCCAGATCCGTTCGTATGTCCTGGCGCCGTACCGGCTCGTCAAGGACCACCGGACGGGATGCGAGACCGGGAACGTGGACGCCGTGCTCGACGGGGTCATCATGGATTTCATCCGAACGTATCTTCTGGGGGGCGGGTCGGAAAACGCCCGGGGGGGCGCCGCGTGAGATCCGAATGGAACGACCTCGTCCGCGACCGGATGCGCAAGGCGGACGAGATCCGGGCGCGGGGCGACAACCCGTATCCCAACGACCAGCGCGTCGGCTGGACGACCGGGCGGGCGCGCGCCGCGGCGGAGGGGAAGGCGCCGGACGCGCTCGCGAAGGAGGCGATCCGGGTCGACGTGGCCGGGCGCATCGTCGCGGCGCGGCACTTCGGGAAGGCGGCGTTCGTCGTCCTCGCGGACCGGGCCGGCAGGATCCAGGCGTACCTGAAAAAGGACCGGCTCGGCGACGAGGCCTACGGACGCTTCCTGAGCGGCGTCGACGTCGGGGACATCGCCTGGGTCGAGGGCCCGCTGTTCGTCACGCGGACCGGCGAGCTCACGGTGGACGCCGGGAGGTTCCGGCTGCTCGCCAAGGCGCTGCGCCCGCTTCCGGAAAAATGGCACGGTCTCGCCGACGTGGAGACGCGGTACCGGCAGAGGTACGTCGACCTCATCGTGAACGAGGAGGTCAGGGAGGTCTTCCGCCTCCGCGCGCGGATCATCGCGTTCGTGCGCGCGTTCCTTGCCGCCCGCGATTTCCTGGAAGTCGAGACCCCGATGATGCAGCCGGTCGCGGGAGGGGCGACCGCCCGGCCGTTCGTGACCCACCACAACGCGCTCGACATGGACCTGTACTTGAGGATCGCGCCGGAGCTCTACCTCAAGCGGCTGCTGGTCGGCGGGTTCGAGCGGGTCTTCGAGATCAACCGGAATTTCCGGAACGAGGGGGTCTCGACGCAGCACAACCCCGAGTTCACGATGCTCGAGTTCTACCAGGCGTATGCGACGCACGAGGACCTGATCCGGCTGACCGAGGAGATGATCGCCGCGCTCGCGGTCTCGCTCTTCGGGCGGACGACGGTCTCCGTGCAGGGGGAGTCGGTCGATTTC
>JBLNEU010000033.1:0-5369 GCA_050263015.1 Deltaproteobacteria bacterium
CCGACGACAAGGCTGAGATCCGCCATCCCTCGATCATTTGAGATCCTTCCGGGAAAAGATCAGGCACCCCAGGATCAGGACGGCCGAGGCGTAGGCGAGCAGGTATCCGGCCGCCAGCGGCGCCAGGTGGAGCATCCGGGTCCCGTCGTAGACGACCTCGTTCTTCCAGTTGAAGTTTTCCAGGTTCGGAAGCAGGTAGAACAGGGCGCGGGCCGCCCATTGGACCGCCGCCGAGGAGGTGCGCTCCCCGAAGAAGACGAGGTCCTTCGTGACGTGCCCGATGACGAACATCGAGAGCGTGAAGATCGCGCTCAGGACCGGCGTCGTGAACGTGGAGAAGAAGCAGGCCAGGCAGACGAGCAGGACGAGCTCCATGTAGATCCCCGCGGCGGCGACGAGGATACCCGGCTCCGGCCTCCCGCCGTGCCTGTACCCCGCGTGGACGACGAAGAGCACGAGCGCCATGACCAGCGTCGTCAGCGCGAGCGTGAGACTGAGGCCAAGCGCCTTCCCGACGATGAACTCCCACCGGGGCAGCGGCTTCGACAGGATCAGGTAGACCGACTTGCGCTCCACCTCGCTGCTGACCAGCGTGATCCCGATGAAGACGGCCATGATGACGCCGAAGGCGTGGATGCTCGCGAGCCCGACGTCGGCGATGATCCGGGCGAGATCGCCCACGGACAGGTCGGCCAGGAAGAAGGTCATCCCGATAACGAAGAGGGCGAAGGCGAGAATGGCGTAGAGGATCTTGTTCCGGACCGTCTCCCGGAACGTGTTCGCCGCGATGGAGAAGATCCTATTTCCCATGCCCCGCCCCTCCGCCGCCCTCGACGCCCACGCGCTCCACGAAGATGTCCTCGAGGCGCTTCTTCACGGGAATGCAGGACTGGAGCAGCGATCCCGCCGCGCGGAGG
Organism: Deltaproteobacteria bacterium; assembly: GCA_050263015.1. GTDB lineage: Bacteria > Desulfobacterota > Deferrimicrobia > Deferrimicrobiales > Deferrimicrobiaceae > JBLMWX01. Next base: position 918 of record JBLNEU010000033.1, read on the forward strand.
CGTTCCATCACGCGGTTCGCGCCCTCGACGTCCGCGACCCGCACGACGACGGCGTCCGCCCGCACGGAGACCGCGGCGGGCCCCAGCGGCTCCGCCGCGAGGCAATCCGGCGGAGGCACCGGGGAGAAGACCATCTCCACGTGGTGGATCTCCTTCCCCATCAGATCCTCCACCGACCCCTCGGCCATCATCCGTCCCCGGTTGAGGATGATCACCCGGTCGCAGAGGGTCTCCGCGTCGGAGATGATGTGCGAGCTGAAGAACACCGTCTTCCCCGAGCCCTTCAGCTCCCGGATCAGGTTGCGGACCTCGACCCTCCCGATCGGATCGAGCCCCGACATCGGCTCGTCCAGGATGACGAGTTCCGGGTCGTGGAGGAGCGCCTGCGCGAGCCCCAGGCGCTGCATCATTCCCTTGGAATATTTCCGGATCGCCTTCCGGCCCGACCCTTCGAGGCCGACGCGCCCCAGGAGTTCCCGGGAGCGCGCCGCGATCTCCCTCCGCGTCATCCCGTAGAGGTGGCCGCAGAGGCCGAGGAACTCCTCTCCCGTCAGGTATTCGTAGAAGTACGGCTGCTCCGGCATGAAGCCGATTCGGCGCCGGGACTCGGCCCGGCGCCCGGTGTTTTCGCCGAAAAGGGCGACCGTCCCCGCGTCCTGGAACGCCAGCCGGTTGAGGATCTTGATCGTGGTGGTTTTCCCCGCGCCGTTGGGCCCCAGGAAACCCACGACCTCGTTGCGGCCGACCGAGAAGGACAGGTCGAAGACCACCTGGACGCGACGCCGCCAGAAGCCCATCGGGTACGATTTCGACAGGCCCTCCACGCGGATGATGTCCCGGGGTTCCTGGTTCATCGGGTCTTGAAGACCTTGAGCCGGTATCCCATGCGGTCGCTCCGTATCTCGCCCCCCGGCGCGATCAGGTACCTCCCGCCGAACGGTTCCGCCGGGATCCGGCGGAGAAGGCCTGCGTCGACCAGGTCGTCGAGCCGCGACGGGAACGCGCCCGTCTTTCGGCGATACGCGTCGGCCGCCCGTTCCAGGAGCAGGAGGTCCCGTTCGACGGCGACCTCGCGGATCCGCCGTTCGATCGCCCGCCGCCGGGCGGGGTTCGTCTCATCTTTTATCATCTCTTCGAGAAGAAGCAACGCGGTTTCCGGCTTGCGTCCCTCGGTGAGCATCCGGGCCGCGAGCAGGGGAAGGTAGGGAGGGCTGCCGGGCAGCCTCGCGGAGATCTCGAACGCGCGGCCTCCCGCGACCGGATCTCCCAAGGCGAAATAGCGGATGTACCCCGCGTAGAACGGGAACTGCCAGTCGGCGGGAAACATCCGCCGCCCCCGTTCCAGCAGGTGCAGGGCCAGGGTTGCGTGGGCCGGGGATTCGCCGAGGGTAATTCCCCCCAGGAGGTACGGAACCTTGAACCTCGGGTCGAAATTTGCGACGGATTCGATGAGGACGTAGAGCCGGTCATAGCTGCCGCGGGTGAGACGCTTCTCCCCGGAGATCTGGACGGCCTCGAGCCAGACGATGTCGGCAAGAGCGTTTCTGAACCCGAGGGCGAAGGCGGGCCGCCGGCTGATCTCTCTCAGGAGGCTTCCGTCCCCGGCGGGCGCCACGGCCCGGCCGGCGGCGCGCTGCGCCATGATCCCGTGGGAAATGAGCGACGACAGCGCCAGGAGGAGCGCCGACGCCGAAAGACCGATGCGCCACCCCGCAAGGGAGGAGGATTGCCGCTCTCCCCCGCTCATCGAGCGTCCGCGTCCTCCACGAACCATGCCCAGAACGCGTCGCGGGGTTGACCGGAAGCTTTCCTCCGGCACGCGGCGTCTTTCTCGGCCCACATGGCGGCTTCGGACGGGTTGACGGTCCGCATGATCCCGGCCAGTCTACCATAACCGCGGCAGAAGTTATCTTCGACGGAGACGGCGGCCCTGAGGTCTGCGGCCGCCCGGTCGACGTTGCCGAAAGCGGCCTCCATCGACGCCCTTTGCCAGAGGGCCTCGACCGAATACGGATTGACGGAAAGGGCCTTCCCGAGGGGACGGATGGCCGCCTCCGCATCGTCCGGCCGCCCGGTCAGCCCGTACCGTTCGAACGACAGGGACGAAAGGCGAAGCAGGTATTTCTGCTCCATGGGACACAGCGCCACGGCCTCCTCTTCGAGGCGCATCGCCTTCGCGAGGAGCGTTTGCGCGCGCGAAGGATCCCCGCCGCCCCGCTTCTCCTCGAGATACGCGCGATGCGCGAGGGCCGAGAGGGAATCGGGGATCGAGGCGCGCAACGGATCGAACACGGCGGCGGCGCGGAACATCGCTTCGGCGTCCCGGAACTTCCCGGCGTGCGCCTTCGCGTCGCCGCGGTCGCACGTCAGCGACGCCAGCCAGGTGCAGAGTGACAAGAGGAGGAGGACGACGCACGCGAAGATTCCGAGCCATTTCCCCCACGCCGGGACGGCCAGCCGCCTTTCCGCGGGAGTCCCCGGCGGAAGGCACGACAGGAATGCGCCCAGCAGGGCCGCGTCCGTGACGACGATGCCGAAGTTGTGGAACGTGGAATTGAATACGGCGTGGACTCCCGACAGGACGAGGCCGGCCGCCGCCCCGGCCGCGATCCACCGTTTTTCCTCCGGGATCCCGCGTCTCCTCCGGGCAGCGACGAGGAACGGGGCGAGCAGGACGGCGAGAAAGGCGATCAACCCGACCGCCCCCAGACCCGAGAGGACCTCGAGGTATTCGTTGTGCGCGGTCGACGCATCCTTGCCGTAGTGCCGGAACGCGTCGGGGAACGGCGATTGCGTCGCGAACCAGAAATATTTGAACCCGCCCAGGCCGACCCCGAACGGGTTCTCGAGGAATGTCTGCGCCGCCGACCGCCAGATGGCCCACCGGCCGAAATTGTAGACGTCCGGGAAGGAGAACCGCGCCAGCGCCCGCCACCCGAGGACGGCGAGCGCCGGCACGGCGGCGGCCGCGAGAACGAGCCCTCCCTTCTTCCATCCATAACGCCACGCGAGCAGGAGCGCGAGCGCCGGCACCAGCGCCACGAGAACCCCGCGCGACGCCGTCAGCAGGAGCGCGGCGGCGATGAAGGCGACCGCGGCCGCAAGATCCATCCAACGCCGTCGCCCCTCGAGGCGCCGACCCAGGAACCCGGCGAGAAAGAACGTACCGGCGACGGCCAGGAACTCGGAGAGAAACGCCGGATTCTCGAATGTCCCCCGCGGCCGCAGGTTCCCCGCGGCCGCCCGCTGCCAGACCGCGGCCGCGACCTGGACGGCGCCGAGGCCCCCCGCGAGGAGGAGCGTCGCGTCCCACCGATCATTCAGGCGGGGGCCGTAGACCGCGGCGGCCCAGGCGAGCAGGACGGCTCCCAGCGCGATGTTGATCGCGTGCTGGAGGGAGACCCAGGAATACACGGAAGAGAACGAATGGCCGATCGCCAGGGCGACGAACCCGGCGACGGCGAGCGGATAGGGGCCGGTCCGGGTCTCCTCGTTCCGTCGTCTCAGCAGGACCAGGATGCCCCACCCGAATCCGGCGGCGCGCAGCGCGAAAAGCGGCGACTGGACCGAGTCTCCGAACAGGAGGACGGCCGCCGCGAAAAGAACAAAAAAAGGGAAGGCGGCATCCCTGCCGCCTTCCCCTGCGATCGGCTTGCCCGCGATCAACGCGCCATCGTTACGGAACGACGACGTCGTCGACGTAGTTGCGCAGGTCGCGCATGTCGTTGATCGTCCACTGGTCGTTCCTTGCGTCGGTGTCGACGCTCCCCTGCGCGCCCGCGGTGAACCGGAAGTCACCGTTGGGGATGTCCGTGTAGACTTGCGGGGTGGCGGTGACCCATGCTTCTTCAATGACCGACGTCAGCCCCATGGGCGTCCCGGCGCCCGTCGAATAGCGGTAGCGTCCCGTCGTCCCGATCGGCGCCCAGCTGACCGTCCCGAGGTTGGCGAACTCGTTGTGCTCGGCGAAGTAGGCCGTTTCGGCCGTGAAGATGCCGCCGAGGTTGGTCTTGGCCTCCGACTGCCGCGACTTCGCCTGGAACCGCATGAAGTTCGGGATCGCGATGGCCGCCAGGATGCCGATGATCGCGACGACGATCATCAACTCGATCAGGGTGAACCCCTTCTTGCTTCTCAATTTCAGCATCGTCTCCTCCTTTCGCGAGGGCGAATTCCGTTTGACGGGATGGAGGAGCAACAGCCGTGCCAGTTCCACCCGACCGCCGCCAAATGTCGCCCGGAGGTCATTCGATGCCGTGCTTTTCCAGCCGGTATCTCATGGATCTGAACGAAATGTTCAATACTTTCGAGGCCTCAGTACGATTTCCCCCCGTTTTATCGAGGGCCTTGAGCAGGAGGGCCTTCTCCAGCCGGTCCATCTCCGCATCCAGAAATATCCCCTCCTCGCCGATGATCTCGGCCGAAACAGGCACGGTGGGCTCCCCGTGCTTG
>JBLNEU010000034.1:0-3080 GCA_050263015.1 Deltaproteobacteria bacterium
TCGGAGCTCGTGGCGGAATCCTTGATGATCAGCTGGATCGGATGCCCGAGGATGCCCCCCTTCTTGTTCGCCTCCTCGACCAACATCTCGAGGGTCCTCGCCTCGGGCGCGCCGAGGAACGCCGCCCCGCCCGTCACCGACAGGATCGCGCCGACCTTGATCGTCTCCGCCGCGAACGTCTGCGTTGCGATCGCGAGAACCGCGGCAACCAGCAACCACCTGACTTTCGCTCTCCCCTTCATTACCCCTCCTTCCGTGCGTTGTTTTGAACCTCCGCCCTACAGCGCGTACACTTCCTCCCCCTTCAGCACCCTGACGCCCGCGTCGGTCAGGACCTTGATCGCCTTGTCCAGCTCGTCGAAGCGGAAGATGATGATCGCGTTGTCCCCCGAGCGCTGGACGAACGCGTACATGTACTCCACGTTGATCCCCGCCCCGTCCAGGATCTTGAGGATCCCGCCGAGCCCCCCGGGCTTGTCCGGCACCTCGAGGGCGATGACCTCGGTCTTCCCCACCGTGAAGCCGGTCTCCTTGAGGACCTGCTTCGCCTTGTCCGTCTGGTTGACGATCAGGCGCAGGATCCCGAAGTCGGCCGTGTCGGCGAGCGAGAGGGCGCGTATATTGACGCCCGCCCGGGAGAGAATATTCGTCACCTCGGCCAGCCGTCCCGACTTGTTCTCCAGGAATATGGAAATCTGCTCGACCTTCATCGGCGTCCCTCCGCGTCAGAGCTTCCGTTTATCGATGACCCGTTTGGCCTTCCCCTCGCTCCGCTGGATCGTCTTGGGCTCGACGAGCTTGACCTTGCAGGAGACTCCCAGCAGGTCCTTGATCTCGTGCTCGATCTTCTTCGCCAGCGTCTCGAGCCCCTTGATCCGGTCCGAAAAGACCGACTCGTTGACCTCGACCTGGATTTCCAGGACGTCGAGGGACCCTTCGCGCGAGACGATGAGCTGGTAGTGCGGCTCGACCCCCTCGATCGTCATCAGGACCGACTCGATCTGGGACGGGAAGACGTTGACCCCCCGGATGATGAGCATGTCGTCGGTCCGCCCGGAGATCCGGTCCATCCGCACCATGGTTCTCCCGCAGGCGCACGGCGCAAGCGACAGCCGCGAGAGGTCCCGCGTCCGGTAACGGATGAGCGGGAACGCCTCCTTGGTCACCGTGGTGAAGACGAGCTCCCCGATTTCCCCGTACGGCAGCACCTTGCCGGTCTTCGGATCGATGATCTCGGGGATGAAGTGGTCCTCGAAGACGTGGAGGCCGCGCTTCTCCTCGATGCACTCGCAGGAGACCCCGGGGCCGATGACCTCGGAGAGCCCGTAGATGTCGAGGGCCGCGATCTTGAGCTTCTTCTCGATCTCCCTGCGCATCGACTCGCTCCACGGCTCGGCGCCGAAGATGCCGCACTTGAGCTTGAGCGCCCCCGGGTCGACGCCCTCCTCGGCCATGACCTCCGCGAGGTTCAGCGCGTACGAAGGCGTGCACAGAAGGATCGTGGACCCGAAATCCTGCATGAGCATGATCTGGCGCTTCGTGTTGCCGCCGGACACGGGGATGACCGCCGCCCCGATCTTTTCCGCGCCGTAGTGCGCTCCCAGGCCCCCGGTGAAGAGGCCGTAGCCGTATGCGTTGTGGACCACGTCCCCCGTGGTGGTCCCGCCGCACGACAGCGACCGGGCCATGAGCTCCGACCACGTCTCGATGTCGCGCCGCGTGTAGCCGACGACCGTGGGCTTGCCGGTCGTGCCCGACGAGGCGTGGACCCGGACCACGCGCTCCATCGGGACCGCGAAGAGGCCGAAGGGATAGGTGTCCCGGAGGTCCTCCTTCGTGGTGAACGGAAGGCGGGACAGGTCGTCCACGCCCCGGACGTCGCCCGGCTTGAACCCCGCGTCGGCGAGCTTCCTGCGGTAGAACGGGACCGCGCCGTAGAGCCGGTCGGCCAGGTCGCGCAGCCGTTTCCCCTGCAGCGCGGCGAGGGCCTCGCGGGGCAGCGTCTCGAACTCGTCGTTCCAGATCATCCGTCGTCCTCCGTGCGGGAGGGCCGTCTCGACGCCCTCCCCTGGGCTTGGGAAATCAAAGCGCGGCCGCCGCCCGCGGCAGGAGCCCCCGCCCGGCGGTGAACGCCGCGGCGTTCACCGCGACGATCCTTTCGGGCAGCCGGGCCCGGAGCGCCCCGATGCACGCGTCCTCGGAGAGCGGCAGGAAGCGGGACGCCGCCCCGATCATCACGATGTTCGTCGCGCGCGCCTCGTGGAGGGCGAGCGCCGCGGCCAGGGCGTCGACCACGAAGACGTTCGGCGTGCCCTTCCGCAGCCGTTCCTCCACGTCGGCCGGGTACGCCTCCCGGCCGGTGGACACCGAGGGGGGCATGATCTCCTGCGCGTTGACGACGACGATCCCCCGCGGCGCCAGGTAATGCAGGAAGCGCAGCGCCTCCATCTTCTCGAACGCGACGAGCAGGTCGGCCGTCCCCGGCTCGATGAGCGGCGACCGGACCTTGCGCCCGTAGCGCAGGTGCGTCGTGACCGCCCCGCCGCGCTGGGCCATCCCGTGGACCTCGCTCTTCTTCACGTCGTAGCCGGAGGCGAGGAACGCCTCGCACAGGACCTCGGAGGCGAGCAGGATCCCCTGCCCGCCGACCCCGGCGAGGAAGACGTTTCCCCGCTCCCGCATCAATCCTTCTTCTCCACGATCGCCCTGAACTTGCACAGCGGCGGGCACTGGTTGCAGCCGTCGCACAGAAGCGGGTTGATGCGCGCCATCCCTTTCTGCGCCGCCTTCTTCCCCCGGGCGACGGCTTCCTGCGGGCTCAGAGGGACCCACTCGATCGCCGGGCACCCCAATTTCGCGCACGCCTTGCAGCCGGTGCACAGGTCGGCGACGACCTCGTAGACCGGCCGCTTCCTCCTGCGGTGCTCGGGCAGCAGCACGCACGGCGCCTCCGTGATGACGACGGAGACTTCCTCACGGAACAGCTCGCGCTTGAGCACCCCTTCCGTCTGCGCCATGTCGTGGGGGTTCACCGTGTAGACGTGCTCCACGCCGAGCGCGCGGCAAAGCGCCGGAAGGTC
>JBLNEU010000035.1:0-2632 GCA_050263015.1 Deltaproteobacteria bacterium
CCGACGGGGTCGACGGCCCGACGGACGCCGCCGGCGCCTTCGCGGACGGCGCCACCTGCGCGCGCGCCCGGGCGGCGGGGTTCTCCCCGGAAGAGCACCTCGCCCGCAACGATTCGTACCCGTTCTTCGGAGCCCTCTCCGACCTGGTGGTCACGGGCCCCACCGGGACGAACGTGACGGACGTCGCGCTGGGCGTCGCTCGCCGGAATTCGTGAGCGGCCGCGGGTCCGTCGGCGTTCCCGCGCCCGGGCGCGCCGCCCGGCGCCGGCGGGGAGGTTGCCTTGACAGCCGTCCCGCGCGGTTGGTACATTGGACGTTAGCACTCTGGCATTCGGAGTGCTAATTTCGGGCCGGCGGAAGGCAGCCGTGAGCGGACCGCTCGACGACCGCGGGGCGCGGGTCCTGCGCCTCGTGGTGGAAGATTACATCGCCACCGCGGAGCCGGTGGGGTCGCGGACCATCTCGAAGAAGATGGGGCAGCTCCTGTCTCCCGCGACGATCCGGAACATCATGGCGGACCTCGAGGAGATGGGATACCTGTGCCAGCCGCACACCTCGGCGGGGCGCATCCCGACGGGCCCCGGCTTCCGGTACTACGTGAACCACCTCCTCGCGCGGCGGCAGCTCCTGCGGGGCGAGCGCGACCAGCTCCAGAAGATGGCCGGGGACGACAGCGGGGGGGCGGACGACCTCGTGCGGCACGCGAGCCGCGTCCTGTCGACGATCTCCCGCCAGGCGTGCGTGGTCCTCGTTTCCCGGCTCGCGCACCAGCCGCTCCGGTCCCTGAGCCTCCTCCGGGCCGCCTCGGACCGGATCCTTCTCGTGGCTGTCCTCCAGGGGGGATGGGTCCAGCACCGCCTCATCGACGGCGAGCCGGACATCGCGAGCGACGAGCTCGAGAAGATCAACGCCTACCTGAACGAGCTTGCCGCGGGGCTCACCCTGCCCCAGCTGCGCGCGAAGATCCTCAAGGAAATGAGGCGGGAGAAGGCGCGGTACGACAACCTGATGGGCCGCGCCCTCCTTCTCGGCTCGCGCGTTCTCGCCGACCCGCTCCCGGGCGAGGTCTACGTCGAGGGACGGTCGAACATCCTCGATCAGCCCGAATTCGCCGATGACGTCCAGAAGCTGAAAAAGATCCTCCGGGCCTTCGAGGAGAAGAGCGTGATCGTCCGGCTCCTCGACCGCGCCCTCGACAGCGACGCCATCCAGGTATCCATCGGCCCGGAGAACCCCGTCGAGGGTCTCCCCGATATTTCGGTGGTGGCGTCCGGCTACCGCCAGGGGCAGTCGGCGATGGGAAGCATCGGCCTGATCGGCCCCGTCCGCATGGACTACTCGCGGGTCATACCCCTCGTCGAGTACACCGCAACGCTTTTGAGCTCCATCTTCGATCACCGCTGAACGGGCCGGGGTTCCGGCATCACGGGAATCCGCCCGGTCGGCAGAGAGGGACGCGCATGACGGACAAGGAGAAGGACCTTTCCCCGGACGCCGAAGGGAGCGGGACCGGGTTCTCCGCGGAGGGCGAGGAGGCCGCGCCGGCTCCCGGGACCCGGCCGGAGGAGGAAGACGAGGTCGCCGGGCTCCGGACCCGCCTCGCGTACCTGGCGGCCGAGTTCGACAACTACCGGAAGCGGTCCGCCCGCGAGAAGGACGCCGTCGTCGCCTTCGGGAACGAGCGCCTCCTTCGCGCGATCCTGCCGTTCCTCGACAACCTGGAGCGGGCGATCTCGCAGGCCGGATCCTCCGGATCGGCGGAAGCCCTCGTCGAGGGGGTGCGCCTGACGTACGATCACTTCCTGGCCGAGCTGCGGAAGTTCGGGTTGACCCGGATCGCGGCGGAAGGCGAGATGTTCGACCCGAACCTGCACGAGGCGATCGCGATGGTCCCCTGGGAAGGGAAGGCCGAAGGGACGGTCCTCGCCGAGAACAGGAAGGGATATCTCCTCAACGGACGCCTGCTCCGCCCGGCACAGGTGACCGTCGCCCAGGCGCCGCGCCCGCCGGGAACCGGCGTCGCCGAAGAGGGAAACGGACCCGACCGCGACGGCCGGGAGAGCTGACGTGGCCAAGCGCGACTACTACGAGGTCCTCGGCGTGACGCGCGGCTCCGACGGCGAGGAGATCAAGAAGGCGTTCCGCCATCTGGCTCTCCAGTACCATCCGGACCGCAACCCCGGCGACAAGGGCGCCGAGGAGCGCTTCAAGGAGATCAACGAGGCGTATTCCGTCCTGTCCGACCCCGGGAAGCGCGAGCAGTACGACGCCTACGGACATGCGGGCCCCTCGGGACAGGGTTTCGGGGGATTCGCCGACTTCGGCTTCGGCGGCGTCGAGGACCTCCTCAACGACTTTTTCGGGATGGGGACCGTGTACGGCTCGCGCGACAGGGCTCGCCGGGTAGCGGACCTCCGCTACAACATGGAGATCGCCTTAGACGTGGCGGCCTTCGGGTCGGAAAAGGAGTTCGCGATCCCCCGGATGTCCGCCTGCCCGGAGTGCGGCGGCAGCGGGGCGCGCAAGGGGACCAGGCCGGACCGGTGCGGCGCCTGCAACGGCCGGGGGCAGGTTACGGTCCAGCAGGGATTCTTCTCGATGACCCGCACCTGCGGCAGGTGCCGGGGAACGG
>JBLNEU010000036.1:0-10065 GCA_050263015.1 Deltaproteobacteria bacterium
GGGTGCCGGCGGGTAGGGGGGAAGCGGCACTACGCCGGGTACGGCGGCGCGCCGGTTGGGGGGGTGGGGGGCGGGGTGGTGATCTGCCACGGCTCCTCGGACGCGCGGGCGGTCATGAACGGGGTCCGGATGGCCGGGTCGCTGTACCGGTACGGGGTCGAGGGCGACATCGCCCTCGCGATCGAGGGGAAGGGGAACAATTCCGCCGCCGACAGCGCGGGGGATTGACCGGCGGGCGACCGCCGGTGCGACACGAAGGGGGGGAGTCGACGTGGGATCCAGGATCATCGGCCTGGGGATGTTCGCCCCGCCGAAAGTGCTGACGAACAAGGATTTCGAGAAGATGGTCGACACGTCCGACTCGTGGATCACCACGCGGACGGGGATGAAGGAAAGGCACGTCGCGGAGCGGGGCACGCCGAACTCCGATGTCGCCCTGGAGGCGGCCCGGCGCGCCCTGGCGGACGCGGGAGTCGACGCGTCCGACCTCGACATCGTCGTGGTCGGGACGTGCACGCCCGACATGCCGCTGCCTTCCACGGCGTGCTTCCTCCAGATGAAGCTCGGCGCCTCGCGGGCGTTCGCGGTGGATCTGAACGCCGCGTGCTCGGGTTTCATCTACTCTCTCTCGGTCGCGGATGCGCTGATCCGGGCGGGGCGGGGAAAGAAGGCGCTCGTGCTGGGGTCGGAGATCCTGTCGAGCGTCACCGACTACACCGACCGCGCGACGTGCATCCTCTTCGGCGACGGTGCGGGGGCGGCGGTGCTCGCGGAAGGCCCGGACGGCGAAGGGGTCTTGAGCTGCCACCTCCACTCCGACGGGAGCCTCTGGGAGCTGATCCACGCGCCCGGCGGCGGGACGCTCCACCCGTACGGACCCGAAGTCGCGGAGCAGCGGATGCACTGCATCCGGATGACGGGGAACGAGACGTTCAAGCAGGCCGTGACCCGGCTCGTCGAGGTGTCCCAGGAGGCCCTGGAGCGCAACGGCGTCGCCGTCTCGGACCTCTCCATGTTCGTTCCCCACCAGGCCAACATGAGGATCATCAACGCCGTCGGCAAGCGCCTCGGGGTGCCCGACGAGAAAGTGTTCGTCAACCTGGAGCGGTACGGCAACACCTCGGCCGCGTCGATTCCCATCGCGTTGGCCGAAGCCCGGGCGCAGGGGCGGCTTGAGCCCGGGGACCTCGTGCTCCTCGCCGCGTTCGGGGCGGGGCTCACATGGGGTTCCGCCCTTCTGCGGATGTAGGGGGGAGGGATGGCGGCGCCTCGCGGCATCGGCCTTCTCTTTCCGGGGCAGGCATCGCAGTTCGCCGGAATGGGCAAGGAGCTCTGCGACGCCCATCCGGTCGCCCGGGAGACGTTCGCCGAGGCGTCGGATGCCGCGGGGCTCGATCTCGCGGCGCTCTGCTTTAGCGGCTCCGAGGAAGAGCTGCGGCTGACCGAGAACACCCAGCCGTGCATCTTCACGGTCAGCGTCGCCGCCTGGCGGGTGCTGGAGCGGGAAACGCAAGTCGCGCCGCTGTGCGCCGCGGGACACTCGCTCGGGGAATATTCGGCGCTGGTGGCGGCGGGCGCGCTGGCGCTTTCCGACGCGGTCCGGATCTTGAGGTCCCGGGGCCGGTACATGCAGGACGCCGTGCCGGTCGGGAGGGGCGCGATGGCCGCGATCATCGGACTGTCGGCGGACGGCGTGGAGGCGGCGTGCCGGGCGGGGGCGGTCAAGGGTGTCGTCGAGCCCGCCAACTTCAACGGCGGCGACCAGATCGTCATCTCCGGGGACGCGGACGCGGTCGCCGCGGCGTGCGAGGCGGCCAAGGTCGCCGGCGCCAAGAGGGCCCTCCCGCTGGCAGTTTCCGCCCCGTTCCACTGCTCCCTGATGAGGCCGGTGGCGGAGCGGCTGGCGCCGGAGCTTCGCGCCGCGGCCCGCGGCGCCTTCCGGTTCCCCGTGGTCGCGAACGTGACGGCGGAGAGCTACCCCGCCGGCGAGCCGGTCGCGGACCTGCTCATCCGCCAGGTCGTCTCGCCCGTCCGGTGGGACGCGTGCGTGAAGGCGATGATCGCGATGGGCGCCTCGGCGTTCGTCGAAGTGGGGCCGGGCAAGGTCCTGTCGGGGCTCGTCCGCCGGATCGACCGGGACGCGGCGGCGGCATCGTTCGGCGCCCCGGGAGACCTGGCGGGCGTCGGGGCGCTCCTGGCCTGAACTTTTTGGTTGTACGACCGCCGACAATGAAGGTATGAACATCGGGAGGGGGGATCGCCGATGCGACTCGCGGGAAAAGTGGCGCTCGTCACGGGGGCCGCGCGCGGAATCGGGAAGGCCATCGCGGAGCGGCTGGCGTCGGAAGGGGCGGCGGTGGCCATCTGCGACGTGGCCAACGAGGCGGCCGCCCGGGAGACGCTGGCCGGGATCGAGAAGTCCGGCGGCAAGGGGCTCGTGACGATGTTCGACGTCGGGGACGCTGCCCAGGTCGACGCCGCGGTCGCGGCCGTCCTCGGCGCGCTGGGCCGGATCGACATCCTGGTGAACAACGCCGGCATCACCCGGGACAACCTGCTCATGCGCATGTCCGAGGAGGAGTTCGATCTCGTCATCAGGACCAACCTCAAGGGGACCTTCCTTCTCACGAAGGCGGTGTCGCGGCACATGGTCAAGCAGCGCAGCGGGCGGATCATCAACATGAGCTCCGTCGTGGGAATGATGGGAAACGCCGGGCAGTCGAACTACTCGGCGGCCAAGGCCGGGATCGCCGCCTTCACGAAATCGACTGCGCGCGAGCTCGGGTCCCGGGGGATCACGGTGAACGCCATCGCGCCCGGGTTCATCCAGACGGCGATGACGGCGGGGCTGCCCGAGGCCGTCCAGAAGGCGTTCATGGAGCAGATTCCGCTGAAGCGCTTCGCCGCGCCGGAGGAGGTCGCGGAGCTCGCGGCCTTCCTCGCCTCGGACGGGGCTGGTTACATCACCGGGCAGGTGATCGGGATCAACGGCGGCCTGTACATGTAGGGGTATACTAATTCGAGAATGGGAGGGGCGAGATGTCGGTCGACAAGCGGGTGAAGGAGATCGTGGCGGAGCAGCTGGGCCGGGACGTGAACGAGGTGACCAACGAAGCGTCTTTCATCGACGACCTCGGCGCCGACTCCCTCGATATCGTGGAGCTTGTCATGGCGATGGAGGACGAGTTCGGGATCGAGATCCCGGACGAGGAAGCCGAGAAGATCAAGACGGTCAAGGACGTGATCGAGTACATCAAGGCGCACGCGAAGTAGCCGGTCAGAGCCGCGCCGGCCGGGGAAACCGGCCGATCAGCGCGAGCGCCGGAGCCGGCCGGCCGGGGGAGACGGCCGGGCCGGGGACCGTCGCGCGCCGCGACCGGATCGTCCGGTCACCGTTTTGAATACGGGGAGGGGCAGCATGAGGAGGGTAGTCGTCACGGGTCTGGGGGCGGTCACGCCGGTCGGCATCGGCGTGGGGCCGACGTGGGAAGCGGTCCTCGCCGGGAAGTCGGGCGTCGGCCCGATCACGAAGTTCGACCCGTCGCAGTTCGCGACCACGTTCGCCGCCGAGGTCAAGGGGTTCCAGCCGGAGGATTTCGTCGACCGGAAGGAAATCAAGCGGATGGACGCCTTCATCCATTACGCGATGGCGTCCGCCCACTTCGCGATGGCCGATTCCGGCCTCAGGATCGACGACGGGAACGCCGCCAGGGTCGGCGTGTTCATGGGAAGCGGGCTCGGCGGCCTCTCCACGCTCGAACGGTACCACCAGGCGTACCTCGAGGAGGGGGTGCGCAAGATCAGCCCGTTCTTCATCCCGATGCTCATCTCGAACCTCGCGCCGGGCCACATCGCCATCAAGTACGGCGCAAAGGGCCCCAACATCACGACCACCACGGCGTGCGCCGCGTCGAGCCACGCGATCGGGGAGGGAGCGCTGGCGATCCGCCGGGGCGTCTGCGACGCGGTCATCGCGGGCGGCGCCGAGGCCACGATCACGCCGATGGGGCTGGGCGGTTTTTGCGCGATGAAGGCGCTCTCCACGCGCAACGACGATCCCGCGCGGGCGTCGCGCCCGTTCGACAAGGAGCGCGACGGCTTCGTCATGGGAGAAGGGGCCGCCATCATCGTCCTCGAGGAGCTCGAGTCGGCCAAAAAGAGGGGCGCGCAGATCTACGCGGAGCTGTGCGGGTACGGGGCGTCGGGCGACGCCTACCACGTCACCGCGCCGTCGCCCAACGGCGAGGGGGCGGCCCGGTGCATGCAGGCGGCCCTGGACGACGCGGGCGTGAACTCCGCGGACGTCGACTACATCAACGCCCACGGCACGTCGACCCCCTACAACGACCAGTTCGAGACGATGGCGATCAAGACGGTGTTCGGGGAGCACGCCCGGAAGATGATGGTCAGCTCGACGAAGTCGATGACGGGACATCTTCTCGGCGCCGCGGGGGCGGTCGAGAGCGTCTTCTCCGTGCTGGCCCTGCGCGACGGGGTCATCCCGCCGACCATCAACTACACCACGCCCGATCCCGAGTGCGACCTCGACTACGTGCCCAACGCGGCGCGGCGGCAGCAGATCCGGTACGCGCTCTCGAACTCCTTCGGATTCGGGGGCACCAACTCGTGCCTCCTCTTCGGGCGGTTCGCGGGATAACGGAGATGAAGGCCGGGACGCAGTCCATCGTCGTTGCGTCGGACCACGCCGGGGTGCGGATGAAGAGGCGCCTCGGCGACGCGCTGCGCTCCTGGGGCTACGCGGTCGAGGACCTGGGCCCGGAGACCGAGGAGTCGGTGGATTATCCCGACTTCGCCGAGAAGGTCGCGCGCAGGGTCTCGGCCGGGAACGGCCTCCTGGGCGTCCTGGTGTGCGGCACCGGCATCGGCATGTCCATCGCGGCGAACAAGCTTCCCGGCGTGCGCGCCGCGCTGCTCTACGACGACTTCGCCGCCCGCCACGCGCGGCTTCACAACGACGCCAACGTGGCCGTGTTCGGCGCCCGGACGATGCGGGAAGACGAGGCCGAGGCGCGCCTGAAGATCTTCCTCGACGCGGCGTTCGAGAGGGGGCGCCACGCCGCGCGCCTCGACAAGATCAGCCGGCTCGAGGGACCGCCCGGCCGGGCGTCCGGCTGAAAAGGAGAATCGCCATGTCCACGCTCAAGACGGTCGACCCGGAGATCTACGACGTCATCCGCCGGGAAACGGAGCGGCAGGCGTACGGCCTGGAGCTCATCCCGTCCGAGAATTTCGTCAGCGAGGCGGTGCTGGAGGCGGCCGGGAGCGTGCTGACGAACAAGTACGCGGAGGGGTATCCCGGCAAGAGATATTACGGCGGCTGCGAGTTCGTCGACCAGGCGGAGTCGCTCGCCATCGAGCGGGCGAAGGCGATCTTCGGCGCCGAGCACGTCAACGTCCAGCCCCACGCGGGCTCCCAGGCGAACATGGCCGTCTACCTCGCCGCCATGAACCCGGGGGACACCTTGCTGGGGATGAACCTGTCCCACGGCGGGCACCTGACGCACGGCAGCCCGGTGAACTTCTCGGGCAAGCTGTTCAAGGTCGTCTCGTATGGGGTCACGCAGGACACGGAGACGATCGACTTCGACCAGGTGCGCGCGCTGGCCCTCGAGCACCGGCCCAAGCTCATCGTCGTCGGCGCGTCGGCCTACCCGCGGACCATCGACTTCGCGGCGTTCCGGAAGATCGCGGACGAGGCCGGCGCCATGGTCATGGCCGACATCGCGCACATCGCGGGGCTGGTGGCGACCGGCCTGCACCCGAGCCCGATCCCGTACTGCGAGTTCGTGACGACGACCACCCACAAGACGCTGCGCGGCCCCCGGGCCGGCCTCATCATGTGCCGCGCGGAATTCGCCAAGAAGCTCGACTCCGCCATCTTCCCCGGGATCCAGGGGGGGCCGCTCATGCACATCATCGCCGCCAAGGCCGTGGCGCTCAAGGAGGCGATGACGCCGGAGTTCAAGGAGTACCAGGCGCGGATCGTCGGCAACTGCCGGGCGATGGCGAACGCGATCGCCCGGCGGGGATTCCGCCTCGTCTCCGGGGGGACGGACAACCACCTCTTCCTCGTCAACCTCAAGGACACCCCGATGACGGGCAAGGAGGCGCAGGAGTCGCTCGACCGCGTCGCGATCACCGTCAACAAGAACACGGTGCCGTTCGAGACGCGGAGTCCCTTCGTGACGAGCGGGATCCGCGCCGGCACGCCCGCGGTGACCTCGCGGGGGATGGGCGAGAAGGAGATGGACGCGATCGGCTCGTGGATCGCCGACATTCTCGCCGCCCCGAACGACGCGGCGGTGCAGAAGCGGGTCGCGGCCGGCGTGCGCGCGCTGTGCGAGGCGTTTCCGCTCTACCCCGGACGGCTCGCGTCGTACGCATAGGGGGATTGGGCGTGACGACGGTTTCCCGCGTCCGACCCGACTGGGACACCTACTTCATGGACATGGCGAAGCTGGCGGCCCGGCGCTCGTCGTGCCTGCGCCGCGCCGTCGGGGCGGTGCTCGTCAAGGACCGGCGCCTCCTGGCGACCGGGTACAACGGCGTCCCCTCGGGCGTGACGCATTGCGAGGTCACGGGGTGCCTGCGGGAGAAGCTCGGCGTCCCGTCGGGCGAGCGGCACGAGCTGTGCCGGGGCCTGCACGCCGAGCAGAACGCGATCATCCAGGCGGCGTTCCACGGCGTCTCGATCCGGGACGCCGTCCTGTACTGCACGAACCTTCCCTGCATCATCTGCGCGAAGATGCTCATCAACGCGGGCGTCCGGCGCATCGTCTACCTCGAAGGGTACGCCGATTCCCTGACGGAGGAGATGCTCGCCGAGGTCGGGCTGGAAACGGTGCGCCTCGGGGGGAGCACCCCTTGAAGTGCCCGCGGTGCGGCCACGGCGACAACAAGGTGGTCGACTCCCGCGTGGGCAAGGACGGGGACGTGATCCGGCGAAGGCGGGAGTGCCTCTCCTGCCAGGCCCGGTTCACCACCTACGAGCGCATCGAGGAGGAGCTTCCTCTCGTCGTCAAGCGCGACGGGCGGCGGGAGCCGTTCGACCGGCAGAAGATCCTCACCGGGATCCTCAAGGCGTGCGAGAAGCGCCCGGTGAGCTACGCGAGCATCGAGCGGGTGGTCGACGCGCTCGAGGGCGAGTTCCAGGCGTCGGGCGAGAAGGAGATCTCCTCGGTGCAGGTCGGCGAGCGGGTCATGTCCGAGCTCCTCAAACTGGACGACGTCGCCTACGTGCGCTTCGCCTCCGTCTACCGGCAGTTCAAGGACATCAGCCAGTTCGTCGAGGAGATCAAGTCGCTCATAGCGGAAACCCCGCCGGACCGCCCGCAAAAAGGTTGAAGGAAGGATGCCCTTCCCCGAGGCGGCGCACATGCGGAGGGCCCTCCGGCTCGCGAGGAGGGGGCTGGGGCGCACGTCTCCGAACCCGGCTGTCGGCGCCGTCCTCGTGCGCGCGGGAAAGATCGTCGGGGCCGGGTACCACAAGAGGGCGGGGCTGCCCCACGCCGAGGTCGAGGCGATCCGGGCGGCGGGCCCGGCGGCCCGGGGCGCGGATCTCTACGTCACGCTCGAGCCGTGCGCGCACGCGGGACGGACCGGGCCGTGCACGGAAGCGATCCTCGCGGCGGGGATCCGCCGCGTGGCCGCGGCGACGGAGGACCCCAATCCGCTCGTCTCGGGGAAGGGGTTCGCGGCCTTGCGGGCGGCGGGAATCCGGGTCGCGGCAGGGCTTCTGGAACGGGAGGCGCGTGAGTTCAACGCGCCGTACTGCCGCTGGATCGTCTCGGGCCGGCCGCACGTGACGTTGAAACTGGCGATGTCGCTGGACGGGCAGGTCGCCGCCCGGGCGGGGTCGTCGCGCTGGATCAGCGGACCGAAGGCGCGCGCGATCGTCCACCGGATGCGCTCGGCCGCCGACGCGGTCCTCGTCGGCGGCGAGACGTTCCGCAGGGACGACCCGCTCCTGACGGCGCGCGTTCCGGGAGGGAAGGACCCGACGCGGGTGATCCTGACGTCGCGGCCGGGCGCATTCGCCGGAAGCCGGATCGCCCGCGGCGGCGCGTCGAACGTGATCATCGTCGCCCCTCGCGGGGTGCCGGCCCGCGAAGCGGAGCGGGCGCGGGCGCTCGGGGCGCGCGTTCTGCTCCTGCCGGCGCGGGGAGGGCGCATCGGCGCCGCGACGCTGCTGCGCGCGCTGGGGCGCGAGGGAATCGTCTCGCTGCTCGTCGAAGGGGGCGGCCGGACCGCCGGCTGGCTCCTGGGGGAGGACGCGGTCGACCGGTTCGTCTTTTTTGTCGCCCCGCTCCTTCTCGGCGACGGGGTGCGGGCATTCGGCGGCTTCTCCGTCCGCCGGGTCGCCGACGGACGGGGTCTTGTCGTCCGGTCGGTGCGGCGCGTCGGACCGGATCTCATGGTGACGGCGGAGCGGGGGGAGTGATGTTCTCCGGAATCGTGGAAGAGAGAGGGACGGTCGCCGCGATCGCGAAACGGGGGGCGGGGGCGCTCCTGACCGTCTCGACGGCGCTCCCCCTCGACGCGGTGCGGGTCGGCGACTCGATCTCGGTGTCGGGCGCCTGCCTCACCGTGGCCGAAAAGGGCGCGGGAAAGTTCTCCTCCGACGTCTCGGCCGAAACGCTTCGCCGGACCGCCTTCGGGACGTACCGGGCGGGGACCCCGGTCAACCTGGAGAGGGCGATACCGCTGGGGGGGCGGCTCGACGGGCACCTCGTCTACGGACACGTCGACGGGACGGGAACGGTGCGCGAAATCAGCCCCGCCGGGGAGTCCCGGGTATTCCATATAAAGACCGATCCCTCTATAATGAGGTACGTTGTGTTCAAGGGCGCGGTGGCGGTGGACGGCGTCAGTCTCACCGTCAGCGCGGTCCGCCCGGACGGTTTCGAAGTGGCCCTGATCCCCTTGACCCTGGAGCGCACGACGTTCGGAGGGATGCGCCCCGGGGCCACGGTCAACGTGGAGACGGACATCGTCGGCAAATACGTCCTCCGGTTCCTCGAGCTCCGGGACGGCGGCGTCTCGCCGGATCTCCTGAAAAAACACGGGTTCGCGTAGGCGAAGGGAAGGTCTTGCACGACATGGCGCTGTCACGGATCGAGGACGTCATCGAGGACATCCGGGCGGGGAAGATGATCATCCTCGTCGACGACGAGGACCGCGAGAACGAGGGAGACCTGACCATCGCCGCGGACCACGTGAGCCCCGAGGCGATCAACTTCATGGCGCGCCACGGCCGCGGGCTCGTCTGCCTGAGCATCACCGAGGAGCGGGCGAAGCAGCTCAACCTCCCGCCGATGGTTTCCGACAACTCCTCCCCGTTCGGAACGGCGTTCACGGTGTCCATCGAGGCCCGGCGGGGGGTGTCGACGGGGATCTCGGTGTACGACCGCGCGACGACGATCCGGGTCGCGTCCGCCGACGGCGCGAAGCCCGACGACCTCGTGCGCCCCGGGCACGTCTTTCCCGTCGTCGCCCGCAAAGGCGGGGTCCTCGTCCGCACGGGCCAGACCGAGGGGTCCGTCGACCTCGCGCGTCTCGCGGGGTGCACTCCCGCCGGCGTCATCTGCGAAATCATGAATGACAACGGCACGATGGCAAGGATGCCGGAGCTCACCGCCTTCGCGGAGGAGCACGGCTTGAAGATCGCGTCCATCCGGGATCTCGTCGAATACCGGATGCGCCGGGAGCGGATGGTCAGCCGGGTGGGCGAGACGCGGATGCCGATTCGGGACGGGGGGGAGTTCCGGGCCGTCGCCTACCGGAACGAGATCAACGGGGACACGCACATCGCCATGGTCAAGGGCGAGATCAGGCCCGACGTTGCCCTGCTCGTCCGGGTGCACTCCGAGTGCCTCACCGGGGACGTGTTCGGATCCATGCGGTGCGACTGCGGGGAGCAGCTCCGCAACGCGCTCCGGATCATCGAGACGGCGGGCGCGGGCGTCCTCCTCTACATGCGGCAGGAAGGGCGGGGGATCGGCCTGGAGAACAAGATCCTCGCCTACAAGCTCCAGGACAAGGGGT
>JBLNEU010000037.1:0-5456 GCA_050263015.1 Deltaproteobacteria bacterium
GATCTTCGTCGCCGGGATCCTTGTCATCCTGGCCTCCCTCGTCCGCCCGATGGACACGGGATGGACGTTCTACACGCCGTACTCGGCGAAGACCGCGGCCGACGTGACGCTCCTGTCGTTCGGAATATTCCTCGTCGGGATGTCGTCCATCCTCACGGGGCTGAACTTCATCGTGACGATCCACAAGCTCCGGGCGCCCGGGATGACGTGGCACCGGATGCCCCTGTTCATCTGGGGGATGTACGCGACCTCCATCATCCAGGTCGTGGCGACCCCCGTCGTGGGGATCACGTTCCTCCTGCTGGCGATGGAACGGCTCTTCGGGATCGGCTTCTTCGACCCCGCCAAGGGGGGGGATCCGCTGCTCTTCCAGCACTTCTTCTGGTTCTACTCCCACCCGGTCGTCTACGTCATGATCCTCCCGGCCATGGGGATCATCTCGGAAGTCGTCCCCGTCTTTTCCCGGAAGCCGATCTTCGGCTACAAGGCCATCGCCTACTCGTCGCTGGCCATCGCCTTCATCGGCTTCTTCGTCTGGGGGCACCACATGTTCGTGAGCGGGATGTCCTCCAAGGCGTCGATCGTCTTCTCGTTTCTCACCTTCTTCGTCGCCGTCCCGACGGCGATCAAGGTCTTCAACTGGATCGCCACCATGCACAAGGGCTCGATCACGTTCGAGTCGCCGATGCTCTACGCGATGACCTTCATCTTCCTCTTCGTCATCGGGGGCTTGACGGGGATGTTCCTGGGGGCGCTGGCGACGAACGTCCACGTCCACGACACGTACTTCATCGTCGCCCACTTCCACTACACCATGATGGGCGGCACGGTGATGGGACTTCTCGCGGGGATGCACTACTGGTTTCCGAAGATGACGGGCCGGATGCTCGACGAGAAGACCGCGCGGGTCGCGTGGCTGCTGATGTTCATCGGTTTCAACGTCACCTTCTTCACGCAGTTCGTCCTGGGGTTCGAGGGGATGCCGCGCCGCTGGGCGCAGTACCCGGCCCGGTACCAGGGGCTCAACATCGTCTCCACCGTGGGGTCGTGGATCCTGGCGGCGGGAACCTTCGTCATGTTCTGGAATTTCGCGCGGGGGCTGTTCAAGGGGGAGCCGGCGCCGCCCGATCCGTGGAAGGCGCTGACGCTGGAGTGGCGGACGGCGTCGCCCCCGCCGACGGAGAATTTCGCCGGGATCCCGGTGGTGACCGACTGGCCTTACGGCTATCCCAAGCGGAAGGCGGCGCCGCATGAGTGACGGGGCGGCCGGCGAGGCCGCGGCGGTGAAGGCGGGCGGAGGCCCGCACGGCGACCACGCCGGCGAGGCGCACGATCCGGAGATCGCCCGGCTGGGGCTGTGGACGTTCCTGGCGACCGAGGTCCTGCTCTTCGGCGGGTTGTTCACCGCGTACATCGTCTTCCGGATCCGGTACCCGCAGATGTTCCACGACGGGCACCTCAAGCTCGACCGCGTCCTCGGGGCTGCGAACACGGTCGTCCTCATCTGCAGCAGCCTGACCGTGGCGCTGGGGATCGCGGCGATCCGGAAAGGGAAGCAGCGGCTCCTCCAGCTCTTCCTGTCGCTCACGGTCCTCCTGGCCGCCGTCTTCCTCGGGATCAAGTACGTCGAGTGGACGGAGAAGTTCGCCCACGGGCTGTATCCGCGCACCGACATCTTCTTCTCCCTGTACTTCACGATGACGGGGCTCCACGGGCTCCACGTCCTTGCCGGGATGGCCGTGCTGGGGGCGATGGCCGTGCTGGCGGGCCGGGGACGGTTCTCCGAAAGCCGCCACACCCCCGTCGAGGTTTCGGGGTTATACTGGCATTTCGTGGACCTGATCTGGATCTACCTGTTCCCGCTGTTCTACCTCGTCGGGTAGGGGGATGGCGATGGACAAGGGACACGCGCCGGGATACGGGATCTACGTGGCGGTGTGGGGGGCGCTCATCCTCCTGACGGGGGTCACGGTGGCCGTCTCCTACGTGAACCTCGGGGTCATGAACGTCGTCGTGGCCCTTCTCGTCGCGTCCGTCAAGGCGGCCCTCGTCGCCCTCTATTTCATGCATCTGCGGTCGGAGAGCCGGCTCGTCCGGGTCTTCGCGCTGACGCCGATCTTCTTTCTCGTCCTCATCGTCGCGGGGACGCTCGTGGACACGCTGTTCCGCTGACGCCTTGACTTCAAGCCGCGGCGCCGGACGGACGTCGCAGGAGGTGGACCGATGCTCGGCAGGGTCACGGTGGGGCTTTTCTTTCTCCTCCTCGTCTGGGGGAACCTCGTCGCGGGGCTCAAGGCGGGGCTCGCGTGCCCCGACTGGCCGCTGTGCCACGGAAAGGTCCTGCCGCCTTTCCGCTGGGACGTGTGGATGGAGTTCATTCACCGGGTGTTCGCGGCCGGAGCGGGTATCGCCCTCGTCGCGCTTTCCTGGAACCGTTTCCGGGCGTACCGGGGCGGGGCGAAGGCGGTCCCGGTCGCGGCGATCGTTCTCCTGCTGGCGGAGGTCGCGCTCGGCGGCGCCGTCGTGCTGCTCGGGATCCCGGCCCGGCTGACCACCTTCCACTTCGTCACCGGCGTCCTCGTGTTCGTGCTCGCGTACTACATGATGACCTTCGACGGGGTCGCCGCGCCGGCCGGGTTCTCGGTGCGGGGGCCGTCCGCCCTCTTTTTCGGAATGGGCGCGCTCGTGTTCCTCCTCGCGGCGCTGGGGAGCTACGTGCGCCACGCCGACGCGGGGCTCGCGTGCGCGGACTGGCCGTCCTGCTTCGGCGGCGTCCTCCCCGCCGTCCTGTCGGGGAAGGTCCTCCTCCACTTCTCCCACCGGGTTCTTGCGGCCTTCGTGTTCCTGACCGTCGCGGCGCTCTACGCGGCCACCGCCCTGGACGCCCGCCTCGGGCGCCACAGGCGGGCGGCGCGGGGGCTGTTCTTCATGATCCTGGCGCAGGTCGCCGTGGGCGGCGCGGTCGTGCTGACCGGGCTTCAGTACCTCGCCACGGCGCTTCACCTGGCGGTGGCCCTCGGGATGCTCGGAATCCTGTTCCGGATGTGGGCGCGCGAGGTCCACCCGGGGGAGGCGTCGCCATAGAAGCGCCGGCGCTGGCACGGGAAGCGGGACGGGACGAGGCGCGGACCGGTCCGGGACGCGTGTCTTCCGTCCTGGTCATCTCGAAGCCGGGCATCGCGGCGGGCGTCGCCGTCGCGGGCCTGGCGGGGATGGTCCTGGCCGCCGGGGGCTTTCCGGACGGGCGGACCGCGGCGCTGGGACTGGGGTGCATCGTGGCGGCCGCCTCGGGCGCCGCCATCGTCAACGGTCTCCTTGACGCGCCGCTCGACGCGCGGATGCGGCGGCTGTCGGCGCGGGTCGCGGCGCTCCGGACGGTCGGGGAGAAGGGCGCCCTTGCGCTGGCCCTCGTCCTGGTCGCCGGCGCGCTTGCGGTCTCGGTCCGGTACCTCAACGCGCTCTCGGCGCTCCTCATCCTGTCGGCGGTCCTGTCGTATTCGCTTCTCTACACCCTGTATTTCAAGCGGCGCTCGCCGTACGGGACGATCCCGGGAGGCGTCCCGGGCGCGCTTCCCGTCCTCGTCGGGTACGCCGCGGCGTCGGGGCGGATCGGCCTTCCCGGCGTCGTCCTCTTCTTCGTGATGCTCTTGTGGCAGCCGCCCCACTTCTGGACCCTCGCCCTCAAACACCAGGACGATTACAGGGCCGCAGGGATTCCCGCGATGCCGGTGGCGCGCGGGGAGCCGTACACCCGGGCGCTGATCCTGCTTTACGCGGTCGCGCTCCTGCCGCTGTCCCTGGGGTTGTGGGTCTTCGGCTGCTGCTCGGCCCTCTTCGCCGGGTCCGCCGTCCTGCTCTGGGCGTACTTCATCCTGTGGTGCTGGCGTAACGCGGTGGCGGCGCGCCGGTTCGGCAAGGCGTTCGGCGCCTCGATCGTCTACATGATGGGGCTGCTCGCCGCCGTGATCGTCGACGTCGCGGCGCGATGAAGGACTTCCGCATCCTCCCGATTGCGCTATGATACCCGCATGAGCCTGCTGGTCGTCGGTTCGATGGCGTTCGACAGCATCAGGTCACCCTTCGGCGAGGTCGAGCGCGTCGTCGGCGGGTCGGCCACCTACTTTTCGCTGGCGGCGAGCTACCTCGCCCCGGTCCGACTGGTGTCGGTCGTCGGCGACGATTTCCCCGAGGAGACGCTCCGCGTGCTCGCCTCCCGGTCGATCGACACGGAAGGGCTGAAGGTGGCCGCGGGGAAGACGTTCCACTGGAAGGGATATTACGAATACGACCTGAACACGGCGCACACCGTGGCGACCGAGCTCAACGTCTTCAGCGACTTCGCCCCGGTCCTCCCCGAGTCGTACCGCGACACCCCCTATGTCTTCCTCGGGAACATCGCGCCGTCCCTCCAGCTCGACATCCTGCGGCAGGTCCGGTCGCCGCGGCTGGTCGCCCTCGACACGATGAACTACTGGATCGAGAACAGCCCGGGGCCGCTCCGCGAGGTCATCGGCAAGGTCGATATCGTCATCATCAACGAGGGCGAGGTGCGGGAGCTCGCGGGGGAGTACAACCTCATCCGGGCGGCCCGGACGCTGATGGGATGGGGGCCGCGGCGGATCGTGATCAAGCGGGGCGAGTACGGCGTCCTTCACCTGGCGGACGGGACGATGTTCGCCGCCCCGGCGTACCCGCTCGAGACGATCTTCGACCCCACGGGGGCGGGGGACAGCTTCGCCGGGGGATTCATGGGGTACCTCGCCGGTCTCGGCGACCGGCCCGTCACGGAGAACGACTACCGGCTTGCGACGATGTACGGGAGCGCGATCGCGTCGTTCACGGTCGAGGCGTTCAGCACCCGGAAGCTGGAGAGCCTGACGCCGGACGAGATCTCGGAGCGCCTCGGGTCGTTCCTGGCGTTGACCGAGTTCCGGGTCTGATGCCGGCTGCCGCAGGCGCGCAGCCGCGGAAAATTTCACGATCCTGAAAGCCGCCCGACGATTTCGTCATCCCGCGCGGGCCCGGGGCGCCCTCCCGGCCCAGCAAAATCGGATCGTTGTCGAGGATTCCCGTCCGGCACGAATCTTGTCTAAAGTCTTCCCCGCGAGGTGCCGAAAGGCCCAGTGAGGTTCTCCGGAGATTCCCTCCCTCCGGGCCGATGCAACGGCTCCGCGTCCCTCCCGCGGGGCCGTTTGTCTTTCCGCCGTCCCGCTCTCGCCGATCCCGGTCGGCGCCGTCGTCGAGCAAGCGACCCTGTCCGCGTCATCTTGACCGCCTCCCGGCCGCGGCATAAGATTCTATGTGCAGCCGTGCGTTTCCGATCTCTCGCGGTCAGCCGGTTTCCAAATTAAGGAGAAATCGATGCCCGGACTTTCCGCCGCCGCCGGCATGGCGTGGAGGATCGCCGCCGCCGAGGCCGCCACGGCCAGGCACCCGTTGATCGAGCGGGAACACCT
>JBLNEU010000038.1:0-2973 GCA_050263015.1 Deltaproteobacteria bacterium
GCACGCTCTACGTCGGCTATTACGATGCGCCCGAACAGGTCATGGTGGCGCAGATCCTGTCCGTGTTCATCGACGAACGGACCGGCACGACGGTCAAGATGACCCGGTTCGGCAGCCGCGACGAGGCGTTCGAGGCGATCCGCAACGACAAGGTCAGCCTCTATGCCGATTACTCGGGGGTCGTCCTTGCCCGGTTCGGCGGGGAGCCGCCGGGGCCGGACCCGGAGAAGAACTTCGCCCGCCTGAAGGAGCTGCTGAACGCGAAGCACAACGTCATCTGGCTCGAGCCGTTCGGGTTCGACGGCAATCTCGCCGGCGGCCCGTCGAAGCCGGCGGCGGACCGGGGGACGGCGGGTCTCATGCTCTGCAAGGACGCCCTCTCGAAATTTCCCGCGTTGCCGAAGCTCCTCGGGAAACTGCGCGGCGTCCTGGACAACGGGACGATGGCGGGACTCCTGCGGGAGGCGAAGGATGGGGATCCCAGGGCCGTCGCGCGCCGGTTCCTCAAATCCCGCAAACTGATCTGACGCCTCCGGGAGCCCGATGATCCGCTTCCTCTCGTCGACAAAGCTCGCCGTCGCCCTTTGCCTTGTCCTGGCGGCCGAAGGCGTCGCCGGATCGCTTCTCTACAAGGGGAACACGGCGTTCGACGGCCAGGGGCCGTTCAACCTGTTCCGGTCGCCGCTGTTTCTCGCGCCGGCGGGGCTGCTCGTCGTCAACATCATCGTGTGCGCGGGGCGGCGTCTTGCCGGCCGCACCCTTGGGGCCGGCCGCGCCTGGACGTTCGCCGGGATCCACCTCGGGCTTGTTCTCCTCGCCGTCGGAATGATCGTGGACGGCGTCCTCGGATTCGTCGGCACGCGCAACTACCACCCGGGCGTCCCCTCTTCCGAGTATTTCGACTGGAGGACGTTCCGGCAGGAGAACTTCCCGTTCACCGTCGAGGTGAAAGACCTGGCGGTGCGCTACCACCCGCTGTACCTCCAGGTCGGGGTCCGCGACGCTGCGGGGAAAAAGCTCGGGCTGTACGCCGTCAGGGAGGGCTGCTCGTTCCGGGTGAAGGGGATCGGCGTCGTCGTGACCCCGCGGCGGTTCGATCCGCTGCAGAAGACGCTCCTGTACGACGTCGAGGCGGGCGGGCGGTCCTCGTCGGGCCTGGTGGCGGGGACGCAGGGTGCCCCTCCCGTCGCGGGCGTGTCGGTCGTGCCCGTTTCGTGGCACGACCCCGAGCCGTCGGAGGTCGCGGCGCGCGTCGTGTTCTCGGTTCCCGGCCGTCCCCCGGTCGAGAAGGTCGTCCGGGTGAACGACCCCGCGACGTTCGGAGGAATCTCCTTCTGCCTGGTCGGGGAGAGCGAGGACGCGTACCGGAACGTCATCGTCGGCCTCCAGATGACGCGCGAGCCCGGCGCACCCCTCTTCTGGACAGGGAGCGTCCTCTTCGGGCTCTCGCTCGTTCTTCACCTGCTGATCCCGCGCGCGACGCGGGCGGCGGGGGCGGACGCCGCGGCCGTCGCCGCGGAAGCCGGGGAAAGCGCGGTGAGTCGGACCCCTGCCGGGATCGCGACGTTGACGCTGCTGGCGGCCGCCGGGGCCGTCCTCGCCGCCGGCCCCTCGCGCGCAGCTTCCGGCACCGTGATCGCGAACGACGCGATGTGGGAGGGAGACGTGACCGTCACTTCGCCCGTGACGGTCGAGAAGGGCGCGACGCTGCGGATCCGGCCGGGGACTCTCGTGCGCCTGTCGGGGGAGGACCGCGACGGCGACGGCTGCCGGGACGGCTACATCCAGGTCTTCGGGCGCCTGATCGTCGAGGGCGAGAAGGGGCGACCGGTCCGGTTCGCCGCGCTGTCGGACGGCATCCCGTGGCAGGAGATCTTTTTGAAAGACGCCGAGGGCGTGATCCGGCACGCCGAGTTCTCCGGCGCCCTGTGGGGCCTTCACGTCCACGACGGCGACGTCAGGGTCGAGCACGCCGTCTTCCGGCGCAACGGCGGCGGCGCCCGGCTCAGGGGGACCGGCGCGGCGTTCACGCGCTGCACGTTCCGGGACAACGGCGTCGCGCTCCGCTTCTGGGACGGCGGCCCGGCGGTTGCCGACTCGATCATCGAGGGGAACGGGGTCGGGCTGTTCTACCGCGAAGGGAAGGGCGGCGGCCGGTTCCGCGGCAACCGGATCGGGAACCGGGAGTGGAACCTCAAGGTGGGCGACTGGGCGGTCGGCGACCTCGACGCGTCGGGGAACTACTGGAGCACGGGCGGCGGCGGGGGGGAGATCCGGCTCGTGAAGGATTACCGGGAGAACAGGGAGCCGGGCCGGATCCGCCTTGCGCCCGCGCTCACGGAGCCCCCCGCGGCCTGCGGGGCGGACGAGGGCGGGGAGGAGCAGCGATGAGCCGTTGCAGATGGAGCCGGCGGCAGTTCCTGAAGGCCGTGGGGGGCACGGCCGGGCTCGCGGCCGCGGGCGGCGCGGGCCTTCTCGCGGGCCTCCTTCCCGGGGCGTCCGGCGCGGCGACCCCCGGGAAGACGGCGACGGTCGCTATCGCCTCCGGGGCGGCCGGGCCGGAGAACGTCCGGAAGGCGATCGCCGCCCTCGGCGGGATCGGCGCGTTCGTCTCCCGCGGCGACGTGGTCGTCCTCAAGCCGAACATCGGCTGGGACCGGACCCCCGCGCAGGCCGCCAACACCGACCCCGACGTCGTCGTGGCCGTGGCGGAGCTGTGCCTCGCAGCCGGCGCGAAGGAGGTCCGGGTATTCGACCGCACGTGCAACGAGCCGCGCCGCTGCTACGCGAACAGCGGGATCCAGGCGGCGGTCGAAGCGTTCGGGAAGAAGAACCGGGCGGCAGACGCGCTCCGCATCTATCACACCGAGGACCGCAAGTTCGTCCGCACCGCGATCCCCGGCGCCCTCGTGCTCAAGGAGTGGGACCTGCACCGGGACGCGCTC
The DNA here is from genome assembly GCA_050263015.1 of Deltaproteobacteria bacterium. Lineage (GTDB taxonomy): Bacteria > Desulfobacterota > Deferrimicrobia > Deferrimicrobiales > Deferrimicrobiaceae > JBLMWX01. The sequence continues at coordinate 2,946 of JBLNEU010000038.1, forward strand.
GAGGCGGACAGGATCGTCAACGTGCCGG
>JBLNEU010000039.1:0-4406 GCA_050263015.1 Deltaproteobacteria bacterium
ATCCAGGAACTGAAAAAAGCGGCATTCCTGCGGAAGATATGATGGGATATACTTAACGGCCGAAAATACCCGGTTGCCGTTCCGGAGGGGGGGCGGCATCCGTATCGTCGCTGTCCCGCAGATCCGCGGTCCCCATCCGTACATAATTCATTCCGGAAGGAGCCAGAGTCCATGAACATCCACGAGTATCAGGCCAAGGCCGTCTTGGCCAAGTACGGCGTGGCCGTCCCGAGGGGCAAGGTGGCCGACACGCCGGCCGAAGCCGAGAGCATCGCAAAGGAATTCGGCGCGCCCGTCGTGGTCAAGGCGCAGATCCACGCCGGAGGGCGAGGGAAGGGCGGCGGCGTCAAGTTCGCCAAGACCGCCGACGAGGCCCGGGAGCACGCGAAGGCGATCATCGGAATGAACCTCGTGACCCACCAGACCGGGCCGCAGGGCAAGAAGGTGAAAAGGGTCCTCGTCGAGCAGGCCGGGAAGATCAGGAAGGAGCTCTACCTCGGGATGGTCATCGACCGGGCCGTGTCCCGCGTCGTCATGATGGCGTCCACGGAGGGCGGGATGGAGATCGAGACGGTCGCGGCCCGCACCCCCGAGAAGATCCTCAAGGAGCACGTCGACCCCGCGGTGGGGCTCATGCCGTACCAGGCGCGCAAGCTCGCCTTCGGGCTCAATATCCCGCCGGAGCTCACCGGCAAGGCGGTCAAGTTCATGACGGCGCTCTACAGCGCCTTCGTCGACACCGACTGCTCGCTCGCCGAGATCAACCCGCTGGTGCTCACCGAGGACGGCGACGTCATCGCCCTCGACGCGAAGATGAATTTCGACGGCAACGGCCTGTTCCGGCACAAGGACATCCAGGCGCTGCGCGACTTCGACGAGGAGGACCCGACCGAGACCGAGGCGTCCAAGTTCGACCTGTCGTACATCAGCCTGGACGGGAACATCGGGTGCATGGTCAACGGCGCCGGCCTCGCCATGGCGACGATGGACATGATCAAGATGTGCGGGGGCGCGCCGGCCAACTTCCTGGACGTGGGCGGCGGCGCGACGGCGGAGCAGGTGACCAACGCGTTCCGGCTGATCCTGTCCGATTCCAAGGTCAAGGCGATCCTCGTCAACATCTTCGGCGGGATCATGCGGTGCGACGTCATCGCCGAAGGGGTCGTCATGGCGGCGAAGACGCTCGGGCTCAAGGTGCCCCTCGTCGTCCGGCTCGAAGGGACGAACGTGGAAAAGGGCAAGGAAATCCTGGCCGCTTCGAAGCTCAACATCATCTCCGCGTCCGACATGAAGGACGCGGCGCAAAAAGTCGTGGCCGCTGCCGGCCAGGCGAAGTGAGGGGGAGACGCCAATGAGCATCTGGATCGATAAGAACACGAAGGTCCTCGTTCAGGGAATCACCGGCGGAGTCGGCGCTTTCCACACCAAGCAGATGCTGGAGTACGGCACGAAGATCGTCGGCGGGACCTCGCCCGGCAAGGCCGGGTCCAAGGTCGAAGGGGTTCCCGTCTTCAACACCGTCGTCGACGCCGTGAAGGCCACCGGCGCGAACGCGACCGTCATCTACGTTCCGCCGGCGTTCGCCGCCGACGCGATCTGCGAGGCCGTGGACGCGGGCGTCGACATCGCGGTCTGCATCACCGAGGGGATCCCCATCCTCGACATGGTCAAGGTGCGGCGATACATGGAAGGGAAGAAGACGCGGCTCGTCGGTCCGAACTGCCCGGGCGTCATCACCCCCGGCGAGTGCAAGATCGGGATCATGCCCGGCTACATTCACAAGCCGGGGACGATCGGGATCGTCTCCCGCTCGGGAACGCTCACGTACGAGGCGGTCCACCAGGTGACGGTGCTCGGGCTCGGCCAGTCCACCTGCATCGGCATCGGCGGCGACCCGGTGAATGGGACGAACTTCATCGACGTTCTCTCGGCCTTCCAGGCCGATCCTGCGACCGAGGCGGTCATCATGATCGGGGAGATCGGGGGCACCGCCGAGGAAGAGGCGGCGAACTTCGTGAAGACGAAGATGAACAAGCCGGTCGTCGGCTTCATCGCCGGCCAGACCGCCCCGAAGGGGAAGAGAATGGGGCACGCGGGCGCCATCATCTCCGGCGGGAAGGGGACGGCGGCCGAGAAGATCGAGGCGTTCAAGGCGGCGGGAATCTCGGTGTCGGAGGCCCCGTCCGACATGGGCATCACGCTTTTGAAGCGGCTGGGCAGGAAGGTCCATTAGGCGCGGCAGAAACTTACAAAGAAGGGAAGGAAGGACCAAGATGGCAAAGGTGCAGACGGCCGAGAAGATCGAGGCAACCGAGAACGCGAAGGTCAAAATCAGCATCATCCCCCGCTACTGCAAGGGATGCGAGATCTGCGTCAAGCTGTGCCCGACGCAGGTGCTCGGGATGGAGATGTTCAAGGTGAAGGTGGTCGACATCGACAAGTGCACCGTCTGCATGGCGTGCGAGCTGCGGTGCCCCGACTTCGCCATTTTCGTCGACAAGAAATAACGGTCGAACAAGAACCGCAAAAGGAGAAAAACGGTGGGCAAGCTAAAACTGCTTCAGGGCAACGAGGCGTGCGCCGAGGGAGCGCTGTACGCCGGATGCACCTTCTTCGCCGGCTACCCGATCACCCCGTCGACCGAGGTGGCGGAGTACCTGGCGCGGTCCCTCCCCAAGATCGGGGGGGCGTTCCTCCAGATGGAGGACGAGATCGCCGCGATGGCCGCCATCATCGGCGGCTCGCTCGCGGGGTCGAAGTCGCTCACGGCCACCTCGGGCCCCGGCTTCTCGCTGAAACAGGAGAACCTCGGGTTCGCCGCGCTGTGCGAGGTGCCGTGCGTCATCGTCAACGTGATGCGCGGCGGGCCGTCGACCGGCGTGCCGACGGGCCCCGGCCAGAGCGACATCATGCAGTGCAAGTGGGGGACGCACGGCGACCACCCGGTCATCTGCCTCACCCCAGGGTACGTCCAGGAGATCTTCACGGAGACCGTGCGCGCGTTCAACCTCTCGGAGAAGTACCGCACCCCGGTCATCATCGCCTTCGACGAGATCATCGGGCACATGAGGGAGAGGATCGAGATCCCGGACAAGGGTGTCCTCCCGATCGAGAACCGGCCCCGGCCGACGTGCAAGCCGGAAGAGTACCTCCCCTATGACGAGAGCAAGGGCGACATCCCCCCGATGGCCAACTTCTTCGAGGGGTACCGGTACCACGTGACGGGCCTGAACCACGGGTCGGACGGCTTCCCCGTCAATGCCTGCGCCCGGATCCACACGGACGAGCTCCGGCTCATGCGAAAGGTCGAGGTGAACAAGAAGGACATCATCAAGTACGAGGATTACCTGACGTCCGACGCCGAGGTCGCGGTCTTCGCGTACGGGGTGTCCGGGCGCTCGGGCAAGGCGGCGGTCGACATGGCCCGCGCCGAAGGAATCAAGGCCGGCCTCTTCCGGCCGCTGACCATCTGGCCCTTCCCCGAGGACGAGGTCGCGGCCCTGTCCAGGAAGGTCAAGGCGATCGTCGTCCCCGAGCTTTCGCTGGGCCAGATCATCTTCGAGGTCGACCGGTGCGCGAAGGGGCGGTGCAAGGTCGAAGGGATCTACCGCGTGGACGGCGACCCGATCACCCCCGCCCAGATTCTCGCGAAGATAAAGGAGGTCAAGTAATGTCGTTCAACTACGATCAATACATCCGGGGCGGAAAGCTGCCCCACATCTGGTGCCCCGGCTGCACCTACGGGATCGTCTTCAAGTCGCTCCTGCGAGCCGTGGACTCGCTCAAGATCAAGAAGGACGACGTGGCCCTGGTGTCCGGGATCGGGTGCGCCTCGCGGCTGCCGGGGTACGTGGACTTCAACACCCTCCACACGACGCACGGCCGGGCGCTTCCGTTCGCCACGGGGCTCAAGATGGCAAGGCCCGACAAGCACGTGATGGTGGTCAGCGGCGACGGCGACGCGACGGCGATCGGCGGGAATCACTTCATCCACGCCTGCCGCCGCAACATCGACATCACCGTGATGGTCTTCAACAACTTCATCTACGGGATGACGGGCGGCCAGTACTCGCCGACCACCCCGTCGGGGCACCTCGCCACGACGATGCCGTACGGCAACATCGACCCGTCTTTCAACATCCCCGAGCTCGCCAAGGGCGCGGGGGCGTCATGGGTGGGCCGCGGGACCGCGTACCACGCGGCGGCGCTCGACAAGCTCATCGTCGAGGCGATCCAGCACAAGGGACTCTCGGTCCTCGAGATCATCAATGCGTGCCCGACGACCCACGGCCGGCGCAACAAGTTCAAGAGCCCGACCGACATGCTCCTGTGGATGAAGGACAACTCGCTGCCGATCACCGCGTTCGACAAGCTTCCACCGGAGAAGACGGCGGGCAAGTTCCCCA
>JBLNEU010000040.1:0-2533 GCA_050263015.1 Deltaproteobacteria bacterium
GTGGTCCTTCAGGTATTTGTTGACCTTCTCGATGATCTGCGCGTCGTGCGCGCGGTTCTTGTCCAGCCAGAAGACGCCGACCGCCCCCGTCGCCCTCACTCTCTTGACGGCGAGCTTGACCCAGTCCCTGATCGGCGCATCCTTGACCTGGCACCCCCTGAAGATATCCCCCTCTTCCACCTTCCGTTCCAGCAGCGTCGTTCCGGATGCGTCCACGATGCGGATCGTCCCGTTGCCGGGCGCCTGGAACGTCTTGTCGTGGGAACCGTACTCCTCGGCCTTCTGCGCCATGAGCCCGACATTGGGAACGCTGCCGACGGTCGCCGGGTCGAACGCTCCGTTCTTCCTGCAGTCATCGAGAACCACCTTGTACGTCGTCGCGTAGCACCGGTCGGGAATCATCGCCTTGGTATCCTGGAGCTTCCCGTCCGGGCCCCACATCTTGCCGGACTCGCGGACGACGACCGGCATCGACGCGTCGATGATGATGTCGTTCGGCACGTGCAGGTTCGTGATCCCCTTGTCCGAGTCGACCATCGCGAGCGCGGGGCGATTCTTGTACACGTTCCGGATGTCGGCCTCGATCTCGGCCCGCTTCGCGTCGGGCAGCGCCTTGATCTTCGTGTAGAGGTCGCCGAGTCCCATGTTCGGATTCACGCCGAGCTCCTTGAACGTCGCCGCGTGCTTGTCGAACACGTCCTCGTAGAAGACGGACACGGCATGGCCGAACATGATCGGGTCGGAGACCTTCATCATCGTGCATTTCAGGTGCAGCGACAGGAGCACGCCGGCCTTTTTCGCGTCCTCGATCTGCTCTTCGTAGAATTTCCGCAGGGAGCGGACGTTCATGACCGTCGCGTCGATCACCTCCCCTTCCTGCAGTTCCAGCTTCTTCTTGAGCACGGTCGTTTTCCCGTCCGCGGCGACGAATTCGAACTTCACGTCGGTCGCCTTTTTCACGGTCGTGGAAATTTCGTTGGCGTAGAAATCCCCGCCGGTCATGTGGGAAACGTGCGATTTCGAATCGCTGCTCCACGCGCCCATCTTGTGGGGATTCTTCTTCGCGTACTGTTTCACCGACAGCGGCGCCCTGCGGTCCGAGTTCCCCTGCCGCAGGACGGGATTCACCGCGCTCCCGAGCACCTTGGCGTACCGTTCCTGGAGCGCTTTTTCGGCGTCGGTCTTGGGGTCCTCGGGATAGTCCGGGACGTTATACCCGTGTTCGCGCAGTTCCTTGATCGCTTCCTTGAGCTGCGGGATGGACGCGCTGATGTTGGGCAGCTTGATGATATTGGCTTCCGGCGTAAGAGCAAGCTCGCCGAGCTGGGCGAGATAGTCGGGAATCCTCTGGTTCTCCTCGAGGTAGTCCGGAAAGTTCGCGATGATCCGGCCCGCGAGGGAGATGTCTCGCGTCTCGACTTCCACTCCGGTGCCCTTCGTGAAGGCCTGGACGATCGGCAACAGGGAGTATGTGGCCAGCATGGGCGCCTCGTCGATCTTCGTCCAGATGATCTTCGATGTACCTGTCGTCATACTCTCTCCTTTAAGTTTTAATGTCCGTATCGCCGGAGGGTCAACGAAAGGGAATCGGGCGCGTCGATCGACGGGCCCGTGACCCCATACCTGTATACAATATACAGTGGAGTGTCAAGAAGAAATCCGGCCCCCGGAAAGGCCCGTGTTCCTGCGGTGTTCCGCGCCAATGAGGCGCCGCGTTCCCCCGGGAATCGGGAGCCGGTCAGCGGCACCGTCCCAGGCACTGCCGGAGCCGCTCCGCGCCGGCGTCGACGCATTGCCCGCGGGCGCTGGGCGTGATTTCCCGGGGATTGTGGTTGGCCAGGCACAGGTCGACCCAGGTCCTGTGGTCGTCGTGACAAGCCCTCTCGCACGCCAGCTGCGACCCGGTTTTTCCGGGACTCGAGCCGCGGTCGGCAGCCATGGCGGGCGAAGCGACGCCGATCAGCAACATCGACAGGACGGTCATGAACCCCGGGGAGAACCTCTTCATCGGAACGCCTCCGTGAGCGGCTGGATTCTCGCTCGATTCTGCCATCGGCGGCCGTCGCCGGCAAGGAAGTCGTGGAGCGGGACCGAAGCTCCTTCGCGATGCACCCTGCGCCCTCGGCAGTCGCGAGCGATCCGTCCGACGCGGGCGTCTCGGAACCCCGGCGCTGGGTGACACAATCATATTGAAAGTCAATGACTTCCGCTCCAATCGTCAGGAATGCCGCGAATCCCTCGGAAAAGATGGCCCCCCGGAGGTGCCTTGCGTTCGCCTCGGGGCCTGGGCCGTCCCCGCTGTCGGCGGCCAATCCGGGCAACCGCGAACGGCGGGGAGGAGTTCCCGCGAAGGGAGGATTCGAAATGGGAATCGTGAAGATCGTGTCGGTCGGGCTTGCCGCGGCTTTCCTTATCGTTGCGACGGGCGGAGACGCGCCCGCAATGGACCACGCGGTCAAGAAGGCCGCGAAGGACGGCGTGGGCAGCTACCTGGCCGACGCCAAGGGGATGACGCTTTACTGGTTCAAGAAGG
>JBLNEU010000041.1:0-7771 GCA_050263015.1 Deltaproteobacteria bacterium
GAGGAAGTGACCGACATGCAGCGCAGCGTCAAGGGCGAGGTGATCTCCTCCACGTTCGACGAGCCCGCCCAGCGGCACGTCCAGGTGGCCGAGATGGTCCTCGAGAAGGCGAAGCGCCTCGTCGAGCACAAGAAGGACGTGGTCATCCTCCTCGACAGCATCACGCGCCTCGCCCGCGCCTACAACGCCGTGGTGCCCCCCTCCGGGAAGGTGCTGTCCGGCGGGGTCGACGCCAACGCGCTCCAGAAGCCGAAGCGTTTCTTCGGCGCGGCCCGCAACATCGAGGAGGGCGGCTCCCTGACGATCATCGCCACCGCGCTCATCGAGACGGGCAGCCGGATGGACGAGGTCATCTTCGAGGAATTCAAGGGCACGGGCAACATGGAGCTCGTCCTCGACCGGAAGATCTCCGAGAAGCGGATCTTCCCGGCCATCGACATCAACAAGTCCGGCACCCGGAAGGAGGAGCTCCTGCTCGAGAAGGTGGTCCTCCAGAGGATCTGGATCCTGCGGAAATTCCTCTCCCCGCTGTCCCCCGCCGAGAGCATGGAATTCCTGCTCGACAAGATCTCGAAGACCAAGACCAACAAGGAATTCCTCGATTCGATGAATTCGTGAGCAGCCTTGGAGAGGAGAGACGCCCGATGAAGGAGAAGATCCACCCGAAATACGTGAAGTCGATGGTCAAGTGCGCCTGCGGCAACTCGTTCGAGACGATGTCGACGACCGAGGAGATCAAGGTCGCGATCTGCTCCAACTGCCACCCCTTCTTCACCGGCAAGCAGAAGCTCGTCGACACCGCGGGGCGGATCGAGAAGTTCCACAAGAAATACAAGACGGCCCGATAGCGGGGAGACGGCGAACGCCCGCTCCGTGAACGTCATCCTCCTGCAGTGCACGCCCGAGCCGGAGCGCCTCGTCGCGCTGGCCGCGAGGCTGTGCTACTCCGCGGCATCCATCGCGGACCTGACCGAGGACGTGTCCCGGAGGGACGCGCGCGCCCTGGTCCGCCGGGTCCTGTCGATGGGCCACGTCTCGGTCCTCGAGCACGTGACGTTCACCTTCGGCGTCGAGGGGCTCTCCCGGGCGGCGTCCCACCAGCTGGTCCGGCACCGGATCGCGTCCTACTCCCAGCAGAGCCAGCGGTACGTCGCGGCCGAGTTCGGCTACGTCGCCCCGGCGACCGTGGCCCGCGGGGCCGCGCGCGCGAAGTTCGAGCGCCACATGAAGCGGAGCGCGGTCCTCTATCGGGAGATGCTCGCCGCCGGGATCCCGGCGGAGGATGCCCGTTTCGTGCTCCCGAACGCAACGGAGACGAAGATCCTGGTCACGATGAACGCGCGGGAGCTGCGGCACTTCTTCGCCCTGCGCGCGTGCCGCCGGGCCCAGTGGGAGATCCGCGGATTGGCGATGGAGATGCTCAAGGTGGCCAGGACCAAGGCGCCGCTCCTGTTCGAGGACGCGGGGCCCGGCTGCCTGCGCGGCCGATGCCCGGAGGGGAAGATGACGTGCGGCGACGCGGCGGGGGTCCGCAGGGAGATCGCGGCCCTGTCGCGGGAGGCGCGGTGATGCCGGCGGAGCCGAAGGAACTCGTCCTGGGCGGCCAGGCGGTCATCGAGGGCGTGATGATGAAGGGGGCCGAGATTTACGCCGTCGCGGTCCGGAAGGCGGGCGGGGAGATCCTCGTCCGGGATTTCCCGCTCGCGCGGGGCGGCGTGCAGAGGCGGTTCTCGAAGACGCCCGTGGTCCGCGGGGTGGTCACGATGGTCGCGATGCTCGTGATCGGCTACCGGGCGCTCCAGTTCTCCGCCGACGAGGCGATCGCGGATGCGGAAGCGGAGGAGGCGAAGGCGAAGGGGAAGGCGGCTCCCCGGAAGGACGGGGGCGCGGAAGGCGGCGGACTCGCGATGGCGGGGGCGCTCGCCCTGGCGCTCCTCCTTGCGGTCGGACTCTTCTTCTGGCTCCCGCTCGTCGCGACGCGGGGAATCTCCGCGATCGTCCCCGCGCTGTCGGGCCGGATCGCGTTCAACCTGGTCGACGGCGTCGTCCGGGTCCTCGTGTTCGTCGGCTACGTTCTGGCGATCGGCGCGATCCGCGACATCCGGCGCATCTTCCAGTACCACGGGGCCGAGCACAAGGTGGTCAACGCGTACGAGCGGAAGGCGGACCTCTCCCCGGAGAGCGTCGCGTCGTTCTCCTGCCTCCACCCGCGGTGCGGGACGAGCTTCCTCCTCTTCGTCATGGTGATCAGCATCGTCGTGTTCTCCTTCATCCCGCACGAGAGCTCCCTGGCGACGAAGGCGCTGATGCGGCTCCTGCTCCTGCCGGCCGTCGCCGGAATCTCCTACGAGGTCCTGCGGCTGTCGGCCCGCAAGGCGGATTCCCCCGTCTTCCGGGCGGTCATCGCCCCCGGGCTTCTGCTCCAGCGGCTGACGACGCGGGAGCCCGATCTCCCCCAGATCGAGGTCGCCATCGCCTCGTTCCGCCGGGTCGCCCCCGGCGGCGTCACGGAGGCGGGCCTTGTGGGATAGGCTCGAAACGATCCGCGGCCGCGTCGAGGAGCTGGAGCGGCTCATGGCCGACCCCGCCGTCACGGGCAATCCACGCGAGCTGCAGCGGATCGGGCGCGAGCTCGCCGAACTGCGCCCCGTCGCGGAAGGGTACGCGAGGTACCGGAGGATCGCGCGGGAGCTCGAGGAAAACCGCGAGCTCGCCGCGTCCGAGAAGGACCCCGAGATGCGCGCCATGGCCAGGGACGAAATCGCACGGCTTGCGGCGGAGCAGGAGCGCCTGCAGGGCGAGGTGCGCCTGCTCCTGATCCCGAAGGATCCCAACGACGAGAAGAACATCCTGATCGAGATCCGGGCCGGGGCCGGCGGGGAGGAGGCCGCCCTGTTCGCCTCGGAGCTCTTCCGCGCCTACTCGATGTACGCGGGCCTCAAGGGGTGGACGGTCGAGATCCTCTCCCGCAGCGAGACGGGCATCGGCGGCGTCAAGGAAGTGATCGCGATGATCGAGGGGAAGGGCGCTTACAGCCGCCTCAAGTTCGAGAGCGGCGTCCACCGGGTCCAGAGGGTTCCCGCCACCGAGTCGGGAGGGCGGATCCACACTTCCACCGTCACGGTCGCCGTCATCCCGGAAGCCGAGGAGGTCGACGTCAAGATCGATCCCGACGACCTGCGGATCGACGTGTTCCGCTCCTCCGGCCCCGGGGGGCAGAGCGTCAACACCACGGACTCCGCCGTCCGCATCACCCACAACCCGACCGGCCTCGTCGTCCAGTGCCAGGACGAGAAATCGCAGCTCAAGAACAAGTCCAAGGCGTTGAAGATCCTCAGGTCCCGCCTCTACGACCTCGAGCTGGAGAAGCAGCGCGCGGAGCGGGCGGACATGCGGCGGGCGATGGTCGGCACCGGGGACCGCAGCGAGCGGATCCGCACCTACAACTTCCCCCAGAGCCGGGTGACCGACCACCGGATCGGGCTGACCGTCCACCAGCTTTCGCAGGTCCTCGACGGCGGGTTCGACGTCTTCGTGGACGCCCTGATCGCCCACTCGCAGGTCGAGGCGCTCAAGAGCGCCGGCTGACCGCCGTGCGCCTTGCCGAGCTCCTGGCCCTCTGCCGTCGGGAACTGGACGCGCGGGGCCTGCCGTCCGTCCCCGACGCCGACATCGTCGCGTCCCACCTCTCCGGCGTTCCGAGGTCCCGCCTCTTCATCGAGGCGGGGCGGGATGTGGGGAACCCGTCGCGGGCCCTCGCCGATATGGTCCGGCGCAGGGCGTCGGGCGAGCCGCTGCAGTACGTCCTGGGATCCTGGGATTTCTACGGGAGGGAGTTTCTCCTGTCCCGCGACACGCTGATCCCCCGCCCGGAGACCGAGGGGCTCGTCGAGCGCGCGATCGGGGCGCTTCGCGTGTCCGGGCGCGACGCGGCCCTCGTCCTGGACGTGGGGACCGGATGCGGGGCGATCGCGGTCACCCTCGCCGCGGAGCTTCCCCGCGCCAGGGTCGTCGCGGTCGACGTCTCGGCGGGAGCCCTCGCGGTCGCGGCCGGAAACGCCCGGCGCGCGGGCGTCGGGGACAGGGTCCTCTTCGTCCGCGCGGACGCATATTCCGCCTTGAAAACGGGAGGGCGTTTTGATGTAGTGGTCTCGAACCCGCCGTACGTGTCCGAGGGGGAATGGGACGCCCTCCCCCGCGAGGTGAGGGATTTCGAGCCGCCCGGGGCCCTCCTGGCCGGGCCGGACGGACTGTCCGTGATCCGGCGCCTCGTGTCCGGGGCCGCCGAACACCTCTTGCCGGCCGGGGTCTTCCTGTGCGAAATCGGCGAGACCCAGGGAGAAGCCGTCCGGCGCCTCCCCGCGGGCTTCCTGTCCTTCGACGGGGTCTTCAAGGACCTCGCGGGGCGAGACCGGGTGGCGCGCTGGACGAAGACCGAATAGGGGAAACGTTCTGGATACGTTCCACATCCGCGGCGGAAAGAGACTCCAGGGGTCCGTCAGGGTCTCCGGCGCCAAGAACGCCGCGCTTCCCATCATGGCGGCGGCGCTCCTGGCGGACGGCCCGGTCGAGATCGGGGGGGTTCCGCGGCTCCGCGACGTCACGACGTTCGGAAGACTCCTCGGGTTCATGGGGGCGGGCGTCGAGCGCCGCGACTCCGCGGGGGACCGCGGCGACGTGGTGCGCATCGACCCGCGGCAAGCGGTCAAGGCCGAGGCGCCGTACGAGCTCGTCAAGACGATGCGCGCCTCGGTGCTCGTCCTCGGCCCCCTCGTTGCCCGTCGCGGCCGGGCGCGGATTTCCCTTCCGGGAGGATGCGCGATCGGCGCGCGCCCGATCGACCAGCACCTGAAAGGGCTCGAGATCCTCGGCGCGAAGACGACGCTGTCGGAAGGGTACATCGAGGCCGAGGCGTCCGGCCGCCTCCGCGGCGGCGTCGTCCACTTCGACATGAAGACGGTGACCGGGACCGAGAACCTCATGATGGCCGCCGCGCTCGCGGCGGGGACGACCGTCCTCAAGAACGCGGCGCTGGAACCCGAGGTGTGCGACCTGGCGCGGGCCCTGCGCGCGATGGGGGCGGACGTCGAGGGGGAGGGGACCGACGAGATCGTCGTCCGGGGAGTGCCGTCCCTGTCGGGCGCCCGGCACGAGGTGATGGCGGACCGGATCGAGGCGGCCACGCTCCTCCTGGCCGGCGCGATCACCGGGGGAGACGTGACCGCCGGCGGGGCCGACCCGGCCTCGATGGAGGCCGTCCTCGACAAGCTGCGCGAGAGCGGGGCGGAGGTGACGGCGGGCGAGGGCGGCGTGCGCGTGCGGCGCGACGGTCCGGTCCGCTCGGTCAACGTCAACACGTCCCCCTTTCCGGGATTCCCGACGGACGTGCAGGCCCAGTTCATGGCGTACATGTGCCTGGGCGACGGGTTCAGCATCATCCGCGAGACGATCTTCGAGAACCGCTTCATGCACGTCGCCGAGCTGCGGCGGATGGGGGCCCAGGTCGACATCTCCGGGAACACCGCCGCCGTCAAGGGGGTGCCGGCGCTGTCGGGGGCCCCGTGCATGGCCACGGACCTGCGCGCGTCGGCGTCCCTCGTCCTGGCGGGGCTGGCCGCCTCGGGGACCACGGAGATCCTCCGGATCTACCACCTGGACCGGGGGTACGAGGCGCTCGAAGCGAAGCTTGCCGCCCTGGGCGCCGACATCGCCCGGGTGCAGGAATAGGAGGACCCGCGAAAGATGATCTGGGTGAAGTCGGGCACCGCGGCTTACGCCAGGGCCCTGGCCGCCGCCGAGGGACGCGGGGCGACGGAATCGGAGAAGGTCTCCGCCGTCGTGGCCGAGGTGATCGCCCGCGTCCGGCGGGACGGGGACGCGGCGCTCGCGGAATACACGCGACGCTTCGACGGGTTCGATCCGGGGAAGAACGGGTTCGCCGTCCCGAAGCGCGAGATCGATGCGGCCTTCCGCCGCACGCCGGCGCGGCTCAAGGAATCGCTCGCCTTCGCGGCGGCCCGGATCGAGGCGTTCCACGCGCACCAGGCGGAGACCGGGTTTTCCGCGGGGCTGCCGGGCGCGGTTCTCGGCCAGAGGGTCCTCCCCGTCGCCCGCGCGGGCGTCTACGTCCCGGGCGGGAAGGCGGCATACCCGTCCACCCTCCTCATGAACGCCATTCCCGCCAGGGTCGCCGGGGTGGGGGAGGTGATCGCCGCGTGCTCGGCGCCCGGGGGCGCCGTGCCGGACATCGTCCTTGCGGCCGCCCGGATCGTCGGGATCTCCGCCGTCTACCGGATCGGAGGGGCCCAGGCCATAGCCGCCCTCGCCTTCGGGACCGGGTCGGTGCCGAAGGCGGACGTGATCGCCGGCCCCGGAAACGCGTACGTGACCGAGGCCAAGCGGCAGGTCTACGGACGGGTGGGGATCGACATGCTGGCCGGACCGAGCGAGCTCGTCGTCCTGGCGGACGGAACGGCGAAACCCGCGTACGTGGCGGCGGACATGCTGTCCCAGGCGGAGCACGACGAGGACGCCTTCGTCGCCCTGGTGACCGATTCCGCGACGCTCGCGCGCCGCGCGACGACGGAAATGGCGCGGCAGGCGAAGACCCTGCCGCGGGGGCGGATCGTCGCGGCGGCCCTCGCCCGCGCCGCGGGATTCCTCGTGAAGTCCCTCGACGAGGGGATCGAGGCGGTGAACCGCATCGCCCCGGAGCACCTCGGGGTCATGGTCGAGGATCCCTGGCGCGCGCTGGAGCGGATCCGGAACGCGGGGACGGCGTTCCTGGGGCCGTGGAGCCCGGTGGCCGTCGGGGACTACGTCGCGGGGATCAATCACACCCTCCCGACGGGGGGCGCGGCGCGCTTCTCGTCGCCCCTCGGCGTGTCGACCTTCCTCAAGCGGACCAACGTGGTATCATATGGATTTCGGGCACTTTCGGCGGACGGGCCCCATGTCGTGCGCCTTGCGGAAAAGGAGGGGCTCGTCGCCCATGCCCGAGCCGTACTGAAACGGACCGGAGGGGAGGCATGACGCCGATGCCGAGAGACGCGGAGGTCGCTCGCAGAACGAAGGAGACCGACGTCAAGGTCGCGCTGCGCCTCGAGGGGCAGGGAGAGGGGCGGATCGCGACGTCCATCCCGTTCTTCGACCACATGCTGACGCTGTTCGCCCGCCACGGCTTCTTCGACCTGACGGTCGAGGCGACCGGGGACACGGGAGTCGATTTCCACCACGTGGTGGAGGACGTCGGCATATGCCTCGGCGAGGCGTTCCGCAAGTGCCTGGGCACGATGGCGGGGATCGCCCGGTACGCCTCCGAGAGCGTTCCGATGATCGAGGCGCTCGCGCAGGTCACCGTGGACGTCTCCGCGCGACCGCACCTCGTCTTCCGCTGCCCGCTCCAGTCCGAGAAGGTGGGGACGTTCGACGTCGAGCTCGTGGAGGAGTTCCTCCGGGCCTTCGCCCAGTCGTCGGGAGCGTGCATCCACGTCAACGTGCCGTACGGCTCCAACGCCCACCACACCGTGGAGGCGGTCTTCAAGGCGCTGGGGCGCGCGATGTCGGGGGCGGTCCGGATCGACCCGCGCGTTTCGGGAGTCCATTCGTCGAAGGGCGTCCTGGGATGACGGCTGACCCGCATTTCTCACCAACGTTCGTCGCGAGGCGGTGGAGACGGGCGTGGATGCAAGGCGCGCGACCGAGGGCCCCGGAGACGTACTTGAACAGTACGTCGAGGAGCCCGACCGAGCGCAACGCAGCAGACATGCCC
>JBLNEU010000042.1:0-7127 GCA_050263015.1 Deltaproteobacteria bacterium
CCTTCATCTCGGGAAACCGGCTTCCGTCTTGATTACCACAACGGGGGAGGGATTCCAAACATCTTGAGTCCCCGTTCGCGTTGCGCTAGTCTTTAGCCCTTCGGGACGAACGGCGCTTGCGCGCGGGGGATCCCGATCAGCCAAGGAGATGCCGATGAACCGGTTTCTGAAGATCTTCGCGTTGGGATTGGCGCTGGGATTCGCGACGGCGTCGGGGGCAGCCACCGCCGAGGAAGAGATGATGATGAAGAAGTCCCACGAGGGGGCGGCCGCGACTCCGTCCGGCCCCGTCAAGGTCGACAAGGCGAAAGGCGCCGACGCCTATACCGTCGAGGAGATCCATGCGAAGGGGGCCGCGCTCGACAAGAAGAAGGTGACCGTCCGCGGGAAGGTCGTCAAGGTGTCGGCCGGCATCATGAACCGGAACTGGATCCACCTCCGGGACGGGAGCGGGGACGAGGCGAAGAAGACGCACAACCTGGTCGTCACGTCCAAGGACCAGCCCTCGGTCGGCGACGTCGTGACGGCGAAAGGCGTCCTGGCGAAGGACAGGGACTTCGGCGCCGGCTACGTGTACGCCGTGATCGTCGAGGACGCGAGCGTCAAGAAGTAACCCCGGTTCAAGATCACTGCAACGTATTCACATTAGGACCCCCGGAGGCGCTGCGCCTCCGGGGGGTTCCCCCTGCGCTCCGTCCGCAAGCGGACCGGCTTCGCTTGTGAACGTGCCCTGAGCTCCCTCATTGGTGCCAGGACCCCGAATTTGAGACGCGTTACTTAACTGCGCCCATCGTGAAGCCGGCGATGAACCGGTCGAGGAAGAAGGTGTAGATCACCGCGACCGGGATGCTCGCGATGAGCGCCCCGGCCATCAGCGGCCCCCACTGGAACACGTCCCCCCGGACGAGCTCCGTCGGCACCCCGATGGAGACGGTCTTCTGCGTCGAGACCGAGATGAAAGTCAGGGCGTAGATGAACTCGTGCATCGAGAGGGTGAAGGCGAAGACGACGACCGTCAGGATGCCCGAGATCGACAGCGGCATCACGACGCGCGCCATCGCGCCGAACCGCGAGAGCCCGTCGATCATCGCCTGCTCCTCGATGTCCTTCGGGACCGTCTTGAAGAAGCCCATGAGAAGCCACGTGCAGAACGGGATCGTGAAGGTCGGGTAGACGAGGATCAGCGACCAGAGCGATTCCTGGAGCCCGAAGATCGAGAGGAACCGGGAAAGCGGGATGAACAGGATCGTCGGCGGGACGAGGTACGTCAGGAAGATCCCGATCCCGAGCGTCTCTCCCCAGCCCCTCGCCCACCGCGCCAGGCTGTAGGCCGCGGGGACGGCGACCGCGAGCGTGATCGCGACCACGGCGATGCCGACCCGGAACGTGTTCAGGAGGTACGTGATGAAATGGGTGTCGAACAGCAGGAGCCGGAGGTGGTCGAGGGTCGCCGGCTCGTTGAAGACGAACGGGTTGTTCAGCGGGCTGAACAGGTCGTGGTCCGTCTTGAACATCGCGATGACCATCCAGTAGAACGGGAACGCTCCGAAGAACGCGAAGGAGCCGACCAGCACGTAGAGTCCGGCGCGCCGTAACGGTTTCCGCGATCCCGCCATCACACCACCTCCGTCCGCCGGGCCATCCGGAGCATCAGGGCGGCGACGCCGGCCAGGACCGGGAAGAGGAACAGGGAGATCGCCGCTCCCTGGGCCAGGTCCCCGCCCTCGATCCCCTTGAAGAACGTCCACGTCGAAAGGACCTGGGTCGCGTGCACGGGCCCGCCCCGCGTCAGCACGTAGACGACGGTCATGTCGGTGAACGTGAAGACGAGGCCGAACAGGAACGCGATGCTGACGATGGGCATGGTCAGCGGGATCGTGATCATCAGGGTCCTGCGCCATGGGGTCGCGCCGTCCACCTCGGCGGCCTCGAGGATGTCCTTGGGGATCGACGAGAGCCCCGCCAGCTGGATCACGGTCGCCAGCGGCAGCAGCCGCCAGATGTGGACCATGATCACCGACGTCATGGCGAGGGCGGGCTCGCCGAGCCAGTACAGGTTCTGCATCGGCCCCAGCAGGGCGCCGGGCGCGCCGAGAAGCCCGACCTTGCGGAAGATCCAGTCGAAGGGGCTGAAGATCGAGTCCAGCATCCAGAGCCAGCCGATCGTGCCGAGGGCGATCGGCGCCGTCCAGGGGAGCATGATGAGGAATCGGGCGAGCCACTTGCCCCGGAACTCCTTCATCAGGGCGGTCGCGATGATCCGCGACAGGAGGATGACGATCGTCTGGGAGGCGACCGCGAAGAAGAAGGTGTTTTTCAGGGAGAGCCGGAAGACCGAGTCCTCGAGGATCAGCCGGAAGTTCCGAAGGCCCACGAGCCGCAGCGTCGGGTCGCCGGTCGTGACGTCGCTCAGGCTGTACAGGATGGCGAGAACGAACGGGAACCCGATCATCGCCACGATATAGAGAACCGCCGGCGCGATCAGGATCTTCGCGAGGGTGTCCTGGCGGTCCCGGATGCCCGGCCTTGCGACTCCCCCGGCCTCGCCCGGCCCGCTCGCGACGGCGGCCGGCTCCCGCTCCAGGGTCCCGGGGCCGCTCAAGACGCGACCCCTTCCTTGCGCAGCCCGGTCGCGCGATCGAAGAAGCGCAGGTCGCGGCGCGGCACGGCGAAGGGATAGGTGCGCCCCACGTCGACGGGGAGGCTGACGCTGCCCGGGATGCGCGACACGACATGGCGGGCGTGGGACTTCTCCCCGACGTTCCCGTAGACGAGCCGCTCCGCGCCGAGGTACTCGAGCCAGGTCACCTCGAACGGGTACCGGACAACCTCCTCGGCGTCTCCGACGAAGTCCGCGGGCAGGAACGTCTCGGGGCGGAACCCCACCATGAGATCGCCCTGCTCGATCAGGTTCATGGGCGGCGAGCCCACGAAGGTGGCCACGAACGTGTCGGCAGGCCACTGGTAGATCTCGCGGGGCGTCCCCACCTGCCGGATCGTCCCCCGGCTCATGACCACGATCCGGTCCCCGAGGCCCATCGCCTCGACCTGGTCGTGGGTGACGTAGATGGTCGTGACGCCGACGCGCTTCTGGAACTGGCGCAGCTCCTCGCGCGCGGAGGCGCGCAGGATCGCGTCCAGGTTGGACAGCGGCTCGTCGAGGAGGAACACGCTCGGCTGGCGCACCATCGCGCGCGCCAGCGCCACGCGCTGCCGCTCGCCGCCGGAGAGCTCCCGGGGCTTGCGGTCGAGAAGGTGCCCGATCCCGAACATCCCGGCCGCCCACTCGACCTTTTCGCGGATCGCGCCCTTCTCCATGCCCTGCGTGCGCAGCGGGAAGGAGATGTTCTTTCCGACCGTCATGTGGGGGTAGAGGGCGTAGCTCTGGAACACCATGGCGATGTTCCGCACCCGGGGCGGCAGCCGGGTGACGACCCGCCCGTCGATCACGATGTCGCCGGCCGTGGGCTCCTCGATTCCGGCGATCATCCGCAGGAGCGTCGTCTTTCCGCACCCCGACGGTCCCAGGAGGACGAGGAACTCCCCCTCCGCGGTGGCGAGATCGACGTGCTCCACCGCCTTGACCTGTCCGAACAGTTTCGATATTCCCCGGACTTCGACCCGTCCCATGATGTCGGCCGCCTCGAGGTGATTTTCCGTGCACCGGTCGCGCAACGATCGTACGGCGCGCGGGGGCTACGGTCCGCCCCCGCGCGCCGTCCTTGTGGAGCCGGGATGCCGCGGGCTACTTTTTGCCGCCCACGAGCCCCTTCTTGCGCCACTTCGCGTAGATCGCCTTGACGAGGAGCTCGGCCTGCTCGACCGCCACCTCGGGCTTCATGCCGCGCGCGGCGTTGGCCATCATGTTCGGCAGGACGAATGTGGCGAACACCTCGCCGACCGCCGGGCTCGCCGGTCCCGGGTGCCCCACGTTCGTGCTCCACTTCTCCGCGTCCTTGAGGACGGCGAGCTTTCCCTTCTCCTCGCCGGGAAGGGCGAACGGATCGTCGGAGAACCACGCGTTGTGGAGGTCGCGAAGCTTCTTCGCGCCGGGAACCGACGCGTATCCCCGGTTGCCCGACGGGATCGGGGCGTCGAAGAAGGCCGGGGAGTTGTAGAGCTCGCTGGCGTACATCGCCTGGTCGTAGTTCGCCACCAGGTCGATGAGGAACTTCTTCGCGGGCGCGGCGTTCTTCGAGTATTTGGGGATCATGTAATTGTAGATCACGTGCTCGCACGACCACCGCGTCCCCCGCGGGCCTTTGAGCGCCGGGGTGAAGTAGACGTCCTTGGCGATCTCGGGGACTTCCTTCTGCGCCGAGCGGTAGGCCGAGATGGAGTTCAGGATGTAGGACGCGCGGCCCGCGATGAGCGCCTGGTTGTTGGAGACGGCGGTCCAGGCGAAGACTTCGGGGGTCATCGACTCCTTGAAGAGCCGCGCCATGTACCCGACCGCCTCGACGGTCTTCGGATTGTTGAGGACGACGTTCTCCTTCTCGTCCTGGTCGCCCGTGTCGTACGACCAGAGCAGCGCCCGGGCCGCCATGTTGGAGTCGAGCTCCTGCGACAGCCCGATGCCGAGCTGGATCCCCTGGTCCTTCTTGATCTTTCCGCCGTACGTGATCAGGTCTTCCCACGTCTCGGGTCCGCTCGCCTTGCCCGCCTTCTCCCACAGGCTCTTCCGGTACGATCCGGGATCGATCGTCCAGCCGTGGCAGAAGCTGTAGAACTTCTTCGTGTTCGGGTTGAACGAGCTCCGGCGGCAGAGGGGGTGCTGCTTCCCGAACCGCTTTTCGGCCTCCTTGACCACGTCGGACATGTCGAGGACGCTCGGCTCGAACTGGGACGGCGGTGCGATCCACTCGATCAGGTCGTGCCCCTGTCCCGCCGAGATCTCGGCGGCGGTCCGCGACGGGATCTCGGCGAGCCCGATGTGGTCGACCGTGACTGTCACGCCGTTGGCATCGCCCCAGCTCTTGGCGTACTTGTCGAACCACTCCTTGTCGAACCGGGGGACGAAGTGGGACCAGACGAGGATCTTGAGCTCCTTGCCGGCGGCTTGGCTCCGGCCGGGAAGGAGCAGGGCGGGGGCGACCCCCGCGGCGACGGCTCCGACCCCGGCGGCCTTGACGAATTCCCTCCGGGTCAACCCCTTCTTGCCCGCCTTCTCCATACCGTTTCCTCCTTCCTCCTTCGTTGGAAAACAAGATCGCCCGTTCTCCCGGGAGAGGGCGACGCCTGCCTGACGTCCGGGACGCGTGGACGGGAACTGGCGATAATATAACATCATTATGCGGCCCCCGCGCAATTCGGATCGACGGCCGTCCGGGCCGAGTTTGGCTTGTCCGCCGCGCGCGCGTGGTTTAGAATGACCCGATGCACGTCTCGCTGCTCAAGGTCACGACCCTCTTCTACCTGGTCGGGGCCGTCCTCTATCTCTATTTCGTCATCACGCTCCACGAGAAGGGGGCGCGCCTGGGGCGCATGTTCCTCCTGATCGGCGTTGTGCTCCACGCGATCGGGTTTGTCTGGCGGTACGCCACGGCCGGCTACACGCCGATCACCAACCTGTTCGAGTCGCTCCAGTTCTTCGCCTTCGCGATCGCGGGCGTATTCCTCGTCGTCGAGGTGCGGTACGGGCTGCGCGTGCTCGGGGCCTTCGTCGCCCCCCTGGCGTTCGTGTTCAGCGTTTTCGCCGCCTTCATGGAGGGGGAGATCGGCCAGCTCGCGCCCGCCCTCAACTCGTATTGGCTCCCCGTCCACGTGATCCTCCTGTTCATCGGCGACGCCGTGTTCGCCGTGGCCTTCGCCGCGGGGATCATGTACCTGCTCCAGGAAAAGGAGGTCAAGCGGAAGCGGCTCGGGGCGCTTTTCAAGCGCCTCCCGTCCCTCGACGTGCTCGACGACATCAACTACAAGTGCCTCACCGTGGGGTTCCCGCTCCTCACGCTCGGGATCATCACCGGTTCCATCTGGGCCGAGTATGCGTGGGGGTCGTACTGGAGCTGGGATCCCAAGGAGACTTGGTCCCTCATCACCTGGCTCTTCTACGCGGCGCTCCTCCACGGACGGCTCACCGTGGGGTGGCGGGGGCGCAAGGCCGCGATCCTCGCCATCGTGGGGTTCTGCGCCGTCCTGTTCACGTTCCTGGGCGTCAACCTCCTGCTCCCCGGGCTGCACACCTATTCGAGCCTTTCCGGCTGAACGCGGGCAGCGCGAGACGTTCATGGCCCACATCGTCATCGTCGGACTGAACCACCGGAGCGCGCCGGTCGAGATCCGGGAAAAGCTGGCCTTCCCCGCCGACACGATCGGGTGCGCCCTCCGGGGCATCCTCGAGCGGGAGCAGATCTCCGAGGGGGTCATCCTCTCCACGTGCAACCGGGTCGAAGTCTGCGTCCTGGCCACCGTCGCCTACCAGGGCGCGGCGATCATCCAGGATTTCCTGTCCTCCTTCCACGGCATCCCGTCCGGCGAGCTCGGCCGCTACCTGTACCATTACGAGGGGGAGGAGGCGATCCGCCACCTCTTCCGCGTGTCGAGCAGCCTCGACTCGATGGTCCTCGGGGAACCGCAGATCCTCGGTCAGGTCAAGGACGCCTACGGCTACGCCGCGGAGTTCCGGTCGATCGGGCCGATCCTGGACAAGTTCTTCAACAAGGCGTTCTCGGTGGCCAAGCGGGTCCGCACGGAGACCAAGGTGGCGAGCAGCGCCGTGTCCGTCTCGTACGCGGCCGTCGAGCTGGCCAGGAAGATCTTCGGCGACCTCAAGGACAAGACCGTGATGCTCATCGGCGCGGGGGAGATGTGCGAGCTCGCGGCGCGGCACCTTCTCAACGCCGGCGTCAGGGGGATCATGGTCACCAACCGGACCTTCGAACGGGCCGTCAAGCTCGCCGACGACTTCGGCGGGACGGCGGTCCGGTTCGACGAGCTGCTCGGCCACCTCAAGCGGGCGGATATCATCCTGTCCTCCACGGGGGCGCCTCATTTCATCCTGAAGCGGCCCGACGTGGAGGAGGTGATCCGGATCCGGAAGAACCGCCCGATGTTCTTCATCGACATGGCGGTCCCGCGGGACATCGACCCCGACGCGAACCAGATCGACAACGTGTACGTCTACGACA
>JBLNEU010000043.1:0-7543 GCA_050263015.1 Deltaproteobacteria bacterium
ACCGGGCGGACGGAGCCGTCGGGCAGCGTCGCCTCCTTGACGCGCACGCGGCCGTACCGGGTGGCCGCCGCGCCGACCGTGCGGGCGAGGACGATTCTCTCGCAGGCGTGGAACCGAAGCCCGATGGAGGTGGAGAGAGAGAAGACCGCGGCCGCGACGATCTCCAGCCGCTCCTCCGGGCAGAGGATCCGCAACACCCATCCCGGGCGGTTCTTCTTCATCGTCGCGGGGACGATGGCCACGTCGAGCGCCCCGGCCGCGAACGAACGCTCCATCAGGAGCTCGAACCGCTGGGGGCTCATGTCGTCGATGTTCGCCTCGACCTCGAGCACCCGGTCGCGCCCCGCGAGCGGCGAAACCGCCTCGCCGGCCACGACGCGCAGGATGTTGGCGCGCCCCGGGATCTCCCTGTGCCCGACGCCGATCCCGACGCCGCGCACGACCATCGCCGGCGGTCGCTCGAACGAGGCGTCGAAAGCGCGCAGGAGCGCCGCCCCCGTCGGGGTCACGAGCTCGCCGTCCCCGTCCCCGAGGCGCCAGGGCGCGCCGGTCAGCAGATCGAGCGTCGCCGGCCCGGGGACCGGGATCTTCCCGTGGGACGAATGCGCCGTTCCCGACCCGCCCGGGAGGGCGGAGCACCAGGCGCGCGGCGCTCCTGCGAGGTCGAAGAGGAAGCACGCCGAGGCGATGTCGACGATCGCGTCGACGGCCCCGACTTCGTGGAAATGGACCTTCGCCTTCGTCGTCCCGTGGACCCGCGCCTCCGCGGCGGCCAGCCGGTCGAAGCAGGCGATGGCGCGCGCACGCGCCCCCTCGGGCAGCG
Source organism: Deltaproteobacteria bacterium (assembly GCA_050263015.1). GTDB lineage: Bacteria > Desulfobacterota > Deferrimicrobia > Deferrimicrobiales > Deferrimicrobiaceae > JBLMWX01. The sequence continues at coordinate 824 of JBLNEU010000043.1, forward strand.
ACGACCGCCGGAGCAGTCCGACGATCTCCGGCAGATGGCGCGACCCGGTCTTGCGGGACGAGAGACGGACGTCCACCCGCAGTCCCGCCATCCCGGAGGACGTCGCGCGGTCGACCGCGAGGGCGTAGCCGCGCACCGGAATGCCGCGCAGGGCGCGGCGCAACTCGCCTTCCGCCCCGGTCAGCGACAGGAGCGCGGCGACGGTCATGTCCCCGGCGATCCCGGAGAAGCAATCGAAATAGAGGACGGTCAAACGAGACCCCTCACAGCCGGTTGATGACCGAGGCGAGGACGCCCGCGCCGAAGCCGTTGTCGATGTTGACCACGGCCACGGTCGGCGCGCACGAGTTGAGCATCCCCAGGAGCGCGGCGACGCCTCCGAACGACGCGCCGTAGCCGACGCTCGTCGGCACGGCGATCACCGGCTTGTCGGTCAGCCCCCCGACGACCGAAGCGAGGGCCCCCTCCATCCCGGCGGCCACGATGATGACGCGCGCGGACAGAAGCGACTCTTTTCGCATCAGGAGCCGGTGGATTCCCGCCACGCCCACGTCGAAGAGCCGCTCCACCGCGTGCCCGAGGAACTCCGCCGTCACCGCCGCTTCCTCCGCGACGGGGATGTCGGAAGTTCCCGCGGTGACGACGAGGATCGTCCCCTTCCCCGCGGCTTCCGGCGCGCGCGCCCGCACGACGGCGCACCGCGCCTCGGCGTGGATCGCGGCTCCGCGGAACGCCTTTCGGACCGCCGCCTGCCGACCGGCATCGATCCGCGTGATGAGAACGTCGTGTCCCGCCCGCCGCATGGACTTCGCGATCGCCACGATCTGGGCGGCCGTCTTCCCCTCTCCGAGGATGACCTCGGGGACGCCCTGGCGGATCGCCCGGTGATGGTCCACGTTCGCCATCCCGAGGTCCTCGAAGGGGAGGGACCGGAGCGTCTCGTACGCCGAGGACGCGGCCGTCCGCCCGGACGCCACGTCCTCCAGGAGTTTTTTGAGGCGGTCCTTCGTCAATCCATGTCCTCCCAGGTCTCCTCGTCGAGGTCCTCTCCGGGCGGGGCCTCTTCGCGGGGGGCGAGGCGCACCCGGACTTCCAGGATCGCCCGATCGGACGCCTTTTCCACCGTGAAGGAGGCGCCGGGCAGCTCGAAGGTCTCCCGGGCGGCGGGAATCCGCCCCGCGAGGGCGGTCAGCATCCCCCCGACGGTCGAGTAGTCTCCCCCGGGAAGGCGCACGCGGAGCTCCTCCTCGAACCGCCCGATCTCCATCCGCCCGGGGACAAGGTATTCGTCCGGCGCGATTTTCCTATAGTATTCCATCCTCCGGTCGTATTCATCCTCGATCTCCCCGACGACCTCCTCCACCGCGTCCTCGGCGGTCACGATCCCGGTGACCCCGCCGTACTCGTCCACCACCAGGGCGAACGACGTCCCGGCCTCGCGGAAGGCGCGCATCAGCTCGTCGATCGGCATCGGCTCCGGCACGAAGAGGGCCTTGCGCAGAAGGGGGGCGATCGGACCGTCGGGCGGCTGCCCGACGACGTCGAGGACATGGAGGAACCCGATGACCTGGTCGACCCTCTCCCTGTAGACGGGGTACCGCGTGTAGCCGCTCCGGGAGGCCAGGAGCGCCGCGTCCCGGCACGTCGCCCCCTCCGGGAGGGCCGCCACCTGCGCCAGCGGACGGCAGATGTCGGCGACCTTCGTCTCCCCGAAGGTGAATGCGCGGCGGACCATCGCGCGCTCGTGCGCCTCGACGTCGGATCCGGCCCGGCTCATCTGGAGAATGAGCCGGAGCTCCTCCCGCGTGACCGCGTCGTGGAGCGGGGGTACCCCTCCGAACGGCCGGGAGAGCGCCCGGCCGAGGAACGAGACGACAGCGACGAGGGGGTAGAGCGCAAGCGAGGCGAGCTTCACGAAGCGCGCGGCTCCTCCCGCGAGGGCGTCGGCCCGCGACCGCGCGAGGCTCTTGGGGACGATCTCCCCGAAGAGGATCACGAGCGGCGTGATGACCGCGACCGTCGCCCATTGCGCCCCGACTTCGAGCCGCGGCAGGAAGAAGGAAGCCGTGATGACGGTGTTCAGCACCACGAACAGGTCCGTGCCGGTCAGGGTCGTGGCGAGCGTCCGGTCGGGACGCGAGAGGAGGTCGAGCGCGGTCTGCGCGCCCCGGTCGCCGCGACGCGCGCGCTCGGTGAGCTTGTGCCGGTCGGCCGAGACGAGGACCATCTCGGAGCCGGTGAAGAGCGCCTCCATCAGCAGGCAGAACGCCACGGCGAGGACGAGCTCCATCGGCTACTCGGCCCCGCCCGGGACGCGCGTCACGCCGACTTCCGCGATGCGGATCCCTTTCAGCCGCTCGACCGAGAAGCGGAACGGACCCAGGATGAGGGAATCTCCCCGCCCGGGGAGCCGGCCGAACTCGTGGAGAAGAAGGCCGGCCACGGTGTCCCACTCCTGGTCGGGCAGCGATGCGGAAAACGCGTCGTTGAACCGGTGGATCGGCGTCTTCCCGAGGACGCGGTGCGAGCCGTCCGGACGGCGGACGATCTCCTTCTCCTCCCGGTCGTGCTCCTCGCGGATCTCGCCGAACAGCTCCTCGAGGACGTCCTCGAGGGTCACGATCCCCACGATCTCGCCGAACTCGTCCACGACGAGGGCGAGGTGGACCTTCATCTTCTGGAACTCGCGCAGCAGGATGGGAAGCTTCTTGGCGGTGGGGATGACGAAGGGCGGCTTGACGAGAGCCGACCAGTCCGAGTCGTCAACGCCGTCCGCCGCGAGGCGCAGGACGTCCTTGAAATAGAGGATGCCGACGACGTTTTGCCTCTCTCCCTCGTACACGGGGACCCGGGAGCGGCGATACCGGCGGAACTGGGCCGTCAGCTCGGCATACGACAGCGCTGCCGGGACCATGAACACGTCGGCCAGCGGCGTCATGATCTCCCCCGCCCGCTGGTCGGTCAATTCGAAGATGTTGTGGATGAGCTCCTTCTCGCCCGCGTCCAGGGTCCCGGCCTCCTCCCCCACGTCCACGAGCGCCCGGAACTCCTTTTCCGAGAGCACGCCCCGCGTCCCCGTTCCGGGCTCCCCGCCGAACAGGCGCACGATGCCGGCGGCCGTCCTTTCCACCAGGAAGCGGGCCGGGGCGAGAACCACGGAGAGGAGGCGGATGGGCCGCGCCGCGACGAGGGAGAATGGGCGGGCGTTCGGCCAGGCGAGGCACTTGGGAACGAGGTCCCCGAGGACGAGGATCACGAACGTCCCGGCCGCCAGGGACAGGACCCGGCCGTAAGGGCTGGCCGGGATGAGGAGGACCGCGATCATCGAGGAGATCCACACGTTCGTGAGCTCGTTGACGATGAAGATCGTCGAGATGAGATTGTTCGGGTTCGCGAGCATCGTCTCGAGGAGGCCCGCCGTCGCGTGTCCCTCCTCCTTCCACTTCACGAGGTCGACGCGGCGCAGCGCGAAGATGGCCGTCTCCGCCGCGGAGACGAACGCGGTGGCGGCGACCAGACCGATGAGCAGCAGCCAGTCCATGGGAAGGGGATCAGGACCGCCGGCGGGAGTCGCGCGCGGGGGGAGCGAAGTGGGCGAAGCCGCGGGGCAGCGCCTTTCCCGTCATCCACGACCCGTCCGCGCGGCGGACGGCGATCCCCGGCCGCGCGGTCACGACGCCGATCGGGGTGACCCCGGCGGGAAACGCCCGGGCGGCCCGGCGGAACGCATCGTACCGGTGGGGCCTGACCGCCATGAGAAGCTCGTAATCCTCGCCTCCCGCGAGGAACGCCGCGACCGGATCCTCCCCGAGCGCGGCCGCGGCCTTCAGGAACCGGGGCGACAGCCGGAACGCCCTCTCGTCGAGGAGCGCCCCGGCCCGGCTCGCGGTAACGACCCGCTCGAGGTCGGAGAGGACGCCGTCGGAGACGTCGATCATGGCGGAGACGGCGCCCGTGCGGGCCGCCGCCGCTCCCTCCCGCCAACGGGCGACCGGCGCGAGGTGCCGGCGCATCGCCTCCTTCCGCCAGCCGGCGGGGCGCCGCGGACGCCCCCGGGACAGGAGCGCGAGCCCCAGCCGCGACCAGCCGGGCGCCCCCGTGACGAAGAGGATGTCGCCGGGCCGTGCCCCGCTCCGCATCGCCGCGCCGCCGCGGGTGACCCTCCCCATGACGGTGACGGCGAGGGCGATCCGCTCGCCGCGGACCGTGTCCCCGCCCATGAGGCGGATCCCGGACGGGCGCGCCGCGCGCGCCATCCCGCGGAAGATCCCGGTCAGCAGCGGGACGGGCGTCGCCGCCGGGGCGGCAAGCGCCACGAGGTAGCAGACGGGTGCGGCGCCCATCGCGGCGAGGTCCGACACGTTGGCCGAGAGCGCCCGGAAGCCGATCTCTTCGGGGAGGAAATACCGCAGGTCGAAGTGGGTCCCCTCCACGAGGAGGTCCGTCGAGAGGACGACCTTTCCCGCGGGCGACGGCAGGAGCGCAGCGTCGTCGCCGATGCCGGTTTCCCCCGGGCGCACGGGGCCGCCGAACCGGCGCCCGATCTCCTCGATGAATCCGGACTCTCCCAGGTCCGACAGGCGGGGCCGGGAGAGACGACGTTTCGTCACCGCTTCTTCCGCGACCTCGCGTCCGCGGCGGGGGCCTTCGCCGCGGCGACGTGCGCCCGGGGAGACGCCGGGCGCTCCCGCACGGCGGGCGGCTCGCGCCGACCCGCCGCGCCGGCCTTGAACGGGTTCTTCCGCAGCGCCTTCGCGACGACCTCGTCCATGCTGCCGACGAGGAGGAACGTGAACTGCCGGGCCTCGTGCTTCGGGATCTCGTCGAGGTCCTTCCGGTTCTGCTCGGGCACGATGATCGTCGTGATCCCCGCGCGCAACGCCGCGAGGGCCTTCTCCTTGAGCCCGCCGATCGGGAGCACCCGCCCGCGCAACGTGATCTCCCCCGTCATCGCCACGTCGCGCCGTACCGGGATCCCCGTGAGCGACGAGATGAGGGCCGTGGCGATCGTGATCCCGGCCGACGGCCCGTCCTTCGGGATCGCCCCGGCCGGGACGTGGATGTGGACGTCGTGCTTCGCGTAAAAGTCCTTCGGAAGCCCCATGCGGGCGGCGCGGGACCGCGTGTAGGTGATGGCGGCCTGGGCGCTCTCCTTCATCACCTCCCCGAGGGACCCGGTGATCGTCACGTTTCCCCTTCCCTTCACGAGGGACACCTCGACGAAAAGGATGTCGCCGCCCGTGGGCGTCCAGGCGAGGCCGGTGGCGACCCCGACCTCGTCCTTCTCCCCTTCCGTCTCGGAGAGGAACTTCGGGACGCCGAGAAACTTCGGGAGATTCCTGGGCGTGATCGCGAAGGGGCCCTTCTCGCCCTCGGCGATCCGGCGCGCGACCTTCCGGCAGACCTGGGAGATCTCGCGCTCGAGATTGCGCAGTCCCGCCTCGCGCGTGTACTGGTGGATGATCCCCAGGATCGCCTTGTCGGTCACCTCGAGGCGTCCGGCCGGAATCCCGTTCTCCTCCCTCTGCCGGGGCAGGAGGAACTTCTTCGCGATCGCCAGCTTGTCCACGTCCGTGTAACCGGAAAGCTGGATGATCTCCATCCGGTCCTTGAGGGCCGGCGGGACCGGATCGATGATGTTGGCCGTCGTGATGAACATCACCTTCGACAGGTCGAACGGGACGTTCAGGTAGTTGTCGCTGAAGGCGAAGTTCTGCTCGGGGTCGAGAACCTCGAGGAGCGCCGCGGACGGATCGCCGCGGAAATCCGCCCCGACCTTGTCGATCTCGTCGAGCATGAAGATGGGGTTGCGCGTCCCCGCCTGCTTCATCCCCTGGATGATCCGTCCCGGGAGCGCGCCGACGTAGGTGCGGCGGTGCCCCCGGATCTCGGCCTCGTCCCGGATGCCGCCCAGCGACATCCTCACGAACTTGCGCCCCATCGCGCGGGCGATCGACTTGCCCAGGGAGGTCTTGCCGACGCCCGGCGGACCGACGAAGCAGAGGATCGGTCCCTTCATCCTGTCCTTGAGCTTGCGGACCGAGAGGTATTCGAGGATCCGCTCCTTGACCTTCTCGAGGTCGTGGTGGTCCTCGTCGAGGATCGTCTTGGCCTTGCCGATGTTGATGTTGTCCTTCGTCTCCTTCTTCCAGGGGATCTCCACCATCCAGTCGAGGTAAGTGCGCACCACGGACGACTCGGCCGAATCCGGGTGCATCCCCTCGAGGCGCCGCAGCTGCTTGTCCGCCTCCTTCTCGACCTCCTCGGGCATCCCGGCGGCCTTGACCTTCTTCCGGAGGTCTTCCATCTCCTCGACCTTGCCGTCGATGTCGCCGAGTTCCTGCTTGATCGCCTTGAGCTGCTCCCGGAGGAAATATTCGCGCTGGCTCTTGGACATCTCCTCCTTGGCCTGGTTCTGGATCTTGGCCTGCATCTCGGCCAGCTGCAGCTCCCGCGAGAGGAGGTTGTTCACCAGGGTCAGGCGCGAGACGGGATCCTCCTCTTCGAGCACCCCTGCGCCTCCTCGATCTTCAGCCGCAGGTTGGACGCCACGAGGTCCGCGAGGACCCCGGGATTGTTGATATTCTCCGTGACCATCAGGATCTCGACCGGCATGTTCTTCAGGGAGAGGATCTTCTCGATCTTCTCCCGGGACGCGCGCATGAGCGCCTCGACCTCGAGGGTCCCTTCCCGCATCGGCGCCTCGACGATCCGGTAGAT
>JBLNEU010000044.1:0-11940 GCA_050263015.1 Deltaproteobacteria bacterium
GGCAAGGGCCCCTCGGAGGCATCGACGAGCAGGAGGACGCCGTCGACCATCTTCAGCGTCCGCTCGACTTCCCCCCCGAAGTCGGCGTGGCCCGGGGTGTCCACGATGTTGATCTTCACGCGCCGGTAGACCACCGAGGCGTTCTTCGCCATGATCGTGATCCCCTTCTCCCGCTCCAGGTCGATCGAATCCATCACCCGGTCGGGGACGGCCTGGTGCTCGCGGAAGATGCCGCTCTGCTTGAGCATCGCGTCGACGAGGGTCGTCTTCCCGTGGTCGACGTGGGCGATGATGGCGATGTTCCGGATGTCCGCGCTCATCAACACTCCGATCAGCTCCCTGGACGTTCGCGCTCGCCGTTACCTGGCGGGGGACACTCCTTCCCTCCGTCCCGGACCAGGATCAGGAATGTCCCCCTGACCGCGGCGATCTTCCGAATGTTGACCTTCAGGGGAAGGAACGCTCGAAAAGGTGGCGGATCGCGAGGCGTCCGTTGTCTTCCAGGAAGCGGGTCCCGGTCCCGGTGAAGTGGGGGTGGCCGATGCGCGGGCCGCCGCCGCCCTCGAACGGGGCCCACTTCTCCTCCTTCCACGAGAACCACCGGCTCTTCTCCTGGTCGAACACGAAGATCGGCTTGTTGCAGAGCTTGGCGAACTCGGCGCCCCAGCCGGTTCCGCCCCGCACGGTCCCGTCGGAGAGGATCTGGCCGATCACGTAGATCTCCTGCCCGGAGTTCACCTGGTACCAGATCGTCTGGAGAACCTTCCGGATGAGCGGCGCGTCGGTGTACGTGCGGTGCATCAGCTTGGAGACGTAAGCCAGGCTCACGTCGCCCTTGAGGAGCTCCTCGCGGGTCAGGACGCGGACGCCGCGGCTGCGCGCGACCTGGTGGCCTTCGAACGTGTAGTTGATCTCCTCGATCCCGAACCGCTCCGCCTGGATGCCGAACTCGGCTTCCGCGCCGTTCGCGCCGCCGCTGTAGAGGATGCACCCCTCGCGCGTCAACATGGTCATGGTCTTCTCCCCGATCGATATGTCTCGCGGCAGGGCCGCGATGTGAGCGCCCCGAAAAGCGACCGATACTATACCACGGCTGGCGGGCGCCGCCGACATTCCGCCCCGGCGGCATTCCGCCCCGGCGGCGCCGCCCGCGCGCGTCGGCCGGGACGAAACACGCGCAATGTTCGGGAACGTCCCTGGACTCCGGGGATCAGGGGAGCAGGGCGGTCGTGAGCGCCGGGATGTAGGTGATGGCCAGAACGCCGCCGAGGAGAATGAGGTAGAAGGGAACGATGGACCGGAAGACCGCGCCGAGGGGCCGGTCGAACCGGTAGGCGGCGAGGTAGAGGTTCATCCCCACCGGGGGCGTCAGGTAGCCGAGCTCGAGGTTCGCCAGGAAGATGATCCCGAGATGAACGGGATCGACGCCGTAGGCCGCGGCCATCGGGGCGATGATCGGGACGACGACGACGATCGCCGAGAAGATGTTCATGAGCCCGCCGACCACGAGCAGGAAGGCGTTGAGGGCGATCAGGAAGACCGCCGGAGAGTGGATCGACTTCTGGACCCAGTCGAGGATCGCCCCGGGGACCTCGGCGTCCACCATGTAGCTCGTGAGCCCCATCGCCGCGGCCAGCACGATCAGGACGCCGCCGATCAGCGTCGCCGCCTCCGCGCCGACGCGGGAGAAATCGCGGGACAGCGATACGTCGCGGTGGACGACGGTCTCGACGAACAGGACGTACAGGACGGCCAGGGCCGCCGTCTCCACGGTCGTCGCGAAGCCGCCGAAGATCCCGGCGACGACGATGACCGGGAGAAGGAGCTCCCATTTCGATTCCCACAGCGACTCGCGCAGCTCCGTCCAGGAAAACGGCGTCCGCCGAGCTCCCGCCCTGAATCCCGTGCGTACCGCCAGGGCCGCCATGAGCGCCACGAGGAGGAGCCCGGGGAGGATCCCGCCGAGGAACATCTTGTCGACGCCGATCCCGGCCACGACGGCGTAGAGAATGACCGGCAGGCACGGCGGGAACAGCAGTCCGAGCGATCCCGTGGAGGTGAGGAGCCCGACCGAAAACCGCTCGGCGTACCCTTCCGCGACGAGGGCCGGGAGCAGCAACCCGCCCAGCGCCACGATGGTCACCCCCGAGGCGCCCGTGAAGGTCGTGAAGAAGGCGCAGGAGAGCACCGTGACGACCGCAATGGCCCCGGGCATCCATCCGACCAGCGCCCGGAAGAGGCGCACCAGGCGGTGCGACGCCTTCCCCGCGGCGAGGAGGTAACCGGCGAATGCGAACATCGGAATCGTCGGAAGCGTCGGCGAGGTGACCAGGCGGTAGATCTCGGCGGGGATCGACGCGGCGGGGACGTCCGCGTGGCGGAAGAGCAGGACGGCGAGCCCTCCGAGGAGCGCGAAGACCGGCGCCCCGAAGACCGCGGCGGCCAGGAGGACGGCCAGCGCCGCCGCGAGCGACGCCGGGTGGACCAAAAGCGGCGACGAGGCGATCCACGCCGCGGCCGCCGCGCCCGCGGCTGCGGCCGCGCGCCCGCCCCACGACGAGGAGGCGCCCCGCACCAGCCGCCACCCGATCAGGGCGAAGCCGACCGGGATCACCGCCTCGGCCGCCCATACGGGGACATGGGGGATGAGCTCCGCGGCATTCGCCCGCTCCAGCAGGACAAGCGAGAGGCCCGCGGCGGCCAGAAGGGCCGTCGCGGCCGCGGCCACCGACGCGGCGAAGATCTCCGCGGCGCCTCTGAACCGGGGAGGCAGGAGACCGGTGGCCGCTCCCAGCGCCAGCAGACGTTTTTCGCGCGCCGCGATGGCGGCCCCGAGAAAGCCGATCCACAGGGTGCCGTGCTGGACGAGGGCCGACGACCCCGGGATTCCCGTGCGCCAGAGGCGCCTGCCGACGATCTCCAGGATCGGAAGGAGCGCCATCGCGCAAAGGATGGCGATCGAGACGGCATCCTCGAGCCGGGAGACGGCCGGTTGCGGCGGCGCGCCGGCTTCGGGCGAAGCGACCTCCTCCCCCCTCACCGTGCGCCGGCCCCTTTCGGCTGCCCGGCCCTGTATGCGTCGCGCGAGGCCCGGACCGCGTCGAACGCGTCCGCCGGGACGATCGGCCCCCGGATCCGCGGGTGGATGTCCTCGATGAGCTTGCGCCACTCCGCCTGGGCTTCCGGGGGAATGCGGCTGATCTTGAGGCCGTTCCTGACCATCACCTTGACGGCCTCCTCGTTCAGCTTCCGGATCTCTCCGCGCAGGCGCTGGCCGCCCGCCCGCGACGCCTCGAGGATCTTCGGCCGCAGGTCCGCCGGGATCTTCGCCCAGGCGCGCTTGTCGATGATGGTCGCCCCGGTCAGGGGCGCGAACCTGAGATCCGCCATGTGCGGGGCAAGGGCGAACCACTGGAACGCGAGCGCGGCCAGGGGCGTCGTGTCGAAGGCGTTGATGAGCCCGGTCTGGAGGCCGGGGAGGATGTCGACGACGGACAGGCTGACGGGGCGGAAGCCCGTCTCCTTGTAGAGCTGGACGAGGGTGGCGTCTTCCGCGCCGACGTAGAGCTTCATCGCCTTGACCTCGGCGGGACGGGTGAACGGCGCCTTCGCGAAGAAGTGGACCCATCCGGCGTCCCCCCAGTTGAGGACGACGTACCCCTTCTCCTCGAGGCGCTTCTCGAGCATCGGGGCGAGGCGGTCCCGGACGAAGTCGAACTCCTCGTCCGAAGCGAACATCATCGGAACGTGGAGGGCGTAGAACGACCGGTCGATGGTCGCCAGGCCGATCCCCGTGACGGCGGCGGCCTGGAGCTGCCCCACCCGCATCTTCCGGATCATCGCGTCCTCGTCGCCGACCACCCCGCCCGGGTAGATGCGCAGGGACACGGCGCCGCCGGACGCCTTCTTCCAGTCGTCCCCCATCTGCGCGAGGATCTTGTACCAGGCGGACCCTTCCGGGGCCAGCGTGGCCATCTTGACGACGATCGGCCCGGCCCCGGCGGCGCGGGCGACCGGAAGCGCGAGGAGGCAGGACGCCAGCGCCGCGGCCGTCCTACTCCAGAAAGAGCTCATCCACCCTCCCCTTGAGCCACGACGCCTTGCGCTGCGCCGCGAGATTGGCCTGCCTGTAGTCCGGGGCTGCCCCCCGCGCGTCGAAGGCAAGCGCGCGGTCCAGGAGCTCGAGGAACTCCCGCCGGTTCTGCGCGCGGACCGACACCGTCTCCGCCAGGGTGACGAGGGGCGACACCTTCTTCCCCCCCGACAGCGCCATCGCCCGGTCGAAATGGCTCCGCGCCCTCTCCGCCGATCCGCCCATCGCCTCCGGGCGGCCGCCCTCGAACGCGACGAAATATTCGTGGACGGCCCCGGCGTCGTAATCCTCCCGGAGGACGAGGGCCCGCCTCATCAGCGCCTCGCACCGGGGCAGGTCCGCGAGCATCCCCGGGTCTCCCGTTGAGGATGCGATCGCGAGGCTCCACGATGCGGCGGTCCAGTAGAGAAGCGGCACCTCGTCCTCGCCCGCCAACCGGGCGGCCCCGGCGGGGTCCGCGTCGAGACGCGCGCGGAAGCCCGGGCGCGCCGCATCGAGCCCCCGCAGCCCGTAATCCCGCGCCCTCAGGAGGAGGCGGACGGCCCTCTCCTTCCCGGCCTGCGCGGCCGCGGGGTCGGGCGACTCGACCGCGTCCTGCCAGACGAAGGCGGCGGCGTACTGGGTGAAGCCCCGGCTGAGAGAGAGGAGCAGGCCGCGGTGGCCGGGCACCTCGGACAGGAGGGATTCCTCCGTCTTGAGCGCGAACGGGACGGCGCTCCTGACGAGCTCCGGGTCGTCGTCGGATGCGAAGGACCCGCCCCCCGACGAGACGGCGTCGGCCACCCCCCGCACCACGTACGCCCGCGGCGAGCAGCCGGCGACCGCGGCGAGGAGAACGACTTGAAGGATCGCGATCCCGGCCTTCACGGCGCTACCGCTTCGTCGCTTCCCGGCGCGGGATCTTCGCGAGGGATTCCCCCACCTTCTGGCCGAGCTCGCGCCGGCGGAACGGCTTCTGGAGGAACGTCTCGAACCCGGCCGCCACGATCTCCCGGAGCCGCCCGCTCTCGTCGTACCCGCTGGCGAGGATCGCCCGGGCCTCCGGGGAGATCCGGCGGATTTCCGCGAACGCCTCCTCGCCGGTCATCCGGGGCATCATGAGATCGAGCAGGACGAGGTCGATCTCGCCGCGCCGCTCCCGGAAACGTTCCACGGCCTCCCGCCCGTCCCGGGCCTCGAGGACCCGGTACCCGAACGACTCCAGCATCGCCCGCACGACCGCCCGAACGTCGTCCTCGTCATCCGCCACCAGGACAAGCCCCGTGCCGCAGACCGGATGGGAGTCCCGGGACTCCTGTTCTTTCGGCATCCCCGGGGCGACGGGGAAAGCCACCGAGACGGTCGTCCCCTTTCCGGGTCCGGACCGAACGACGATCTCCGCTTCGTGGTTCTCGACGATTCCGCGGACCGCGGCCAGCCCCATCCCGCGGCCGATGAACTTCGTCGAGAAGAACGGCTCGAAGATCCGGTCCATGGTCGCCGGGTCCATCCCGCAGCCGGTGTCGGACACCTCGAGGACCGAGCGATCGCCCGTCACCGGGCCGCCCCACCGGACGCGCTTCTCTCCGGCGCCCGGGGCCTCCGCCCCCGCGAATACCCCGGAGCCGGCCGATTCCCGGCGCGTCCGGATCGTCAGGGTCCCGCCGCCGGGCATGGCCTCCCCGGCATTCAGGCACAGGCTCGTGACGACCTGTTTCACCTGAGTGATGTCGGCGGTCACGATGGGGGATTCCCCGGCGAGCTCGAGCCGCACCTCCACCGAGGCCGGCAGGGCCGACTTGAGCACCGGGACATCCTCCGCGACCACGCCGTTCAGGGCGACGACCTCGGGGCTGTATTTTCCCTGGCCGGCGTAGGCGAGGAGCTGGCGAGTCAGGACCGCCGCCCGGTTTCCCAGGCGGCCGATCAGCTCGAGGAACCGCTCCGTCTCGGCGTTGCCGGCAAGGAGCAGGCCGAGCATTTCCACGGCCCCGTTGATGCCGGCCAGGAGGTTGTTGAACTCGTGCGCCACGCCGCCGGCCAGCAACCCGATCGTTTCCGCCTTCTGCCCGTCGATGAGCCGGGTCTCCATCCGCTTCCGCTCGGTGATGTCGCGGGTGACCCGGACGATCTGCCTGACGCGTCCCCGGTCGTCCGGCACCGCCGACGAGACCGTTTCGACCTCCGCGAACGTGCCGTCCTTCCGGCGGAGGCGATGCTCCAGCGTGACGGCGGTCACATCCCCCGACACGAGCCGGCGGTCCCAGTCGCCGATCCGCTCCCGGTCGGCGGGCGGGAGATACGCGCTTCCGGGGGAGCCCGCCATCTCCTCGGGACGGTACCCGAGCATCCGCCGCGCCGCGGGGCTCGCGTACAGGTATTTCCCGGACGGGTCGTGGAGCGAGATGAGGTCGAGGGCGTTGTCCGCGAGGAACCGGTAGCGTGCCTCGGATTCGCGAAGGCGCTCCTCGATCCGCCGTCGCTCGAGCGCGGCGGCCAGGATCGGAGCCGCCTCCTCCGCCAGCCGCACCTCCTCCCTCCCCCACCGGCGGGACGCCGTGAACGTGTGAAGCGAGAGGACGCCGACCAGCCGCGTGCCGAAGCGCAAGGGGACGAGGAGCAGCGACTTGACGCGCCGCGGACCGAAGAACGAGGGGACGGGATGATCCGGCGGAAGATCGCCGACATCGGGGACGGCAAGGATCCCCTCGGCGCCCAGCCGATCGAGCAGCGCTTCCCAGGGAGGTCCGGAGCGGAACGCCGGGCCGAGCTCGGGCCACGAACCCGGGACAGAGCTTTGCCATACCTCCGGCTCGCCCGCCGCGGGCCCGCCCGCCGCGAGGCAGCACGCCTCGCCCCCGCACAGCGAGAGCATTTCCCGGCACACCTCGCCCAGGAGCTCTTCCATGCCGAGGCCGAGGGCGCAGATCCTGGCGATTTTCGACGCCGCCGAAGGCGACAACCCCGCGGTCGGGACATCGGCTGCCCCCGGACCGCCGCCCGGGAACGGTATCGGCTTTCCCAATTTCCTTGCACCCCCAGTCGCGGAGCCGCTTAACTTGCCATTATCTGAGATGGCCGACGATTGTCAATAAAGCCGAACCGGCGAAATGCGCATCATAACGGAAAAGCCCCCGGAAAAACGCAGCGGGGAAGGAGGAAGAGCGCCATGTGGAAAGGGCTGTTGCGAACCTCGGACAGTTTCGTCGATACCGTCATGCGGCTCGCCCTTGCGGCCGTCTTTTTCCCCCACGGCGCCCAGAAGGCGCTGGGGTGGTTCGGCGGCTACGGGCTCTCCGGCACGATGGGGTTCTTCACGGAAAAGATGGGCATTCCCCCGATCCTGGCGGCGCTCGCCATCGCCGCGGAGTTTTTGGGCCCGATCGCGCTGTTCTTCGGAATCTTCACCCGGATCGCGGCGCTCGGGATCTTCGCCGTGATGGGGACCGCCGTGGCCCTCGCGCATTGGAAAGTCGGCTTTTTCATGAATTGGGCGGGGAAATACCCCGCCGGGACGGAGGGGTTCGAGTTCCATATCCTCGCCCTCGCCCTCGCGTTCGCCGTGACGGTCCGGGGCGCCGGAGCCTGCTCCGTCGACAGGTCGTGGGCCGGAGGAAGGTGACCCGTGGCGGGCTTGCCCGAACCCCGTGCGGCCTGTATAAACTATACAGGCGCAAATGGACCTTTACCTGCGATCACACCTCCTCGAATCGCTTCTCGGGGGGATGCCGGCCTTCGTCTTCTCGCTGCGGCGCGGCGACCTGGCGCTCCTTTCGGTCTCCCGGGGAGTGACCCCGCTCACCGGGTTCGAAGCCCGGGATCTCCTGGCCCAGCCGTTCCTCTGGGCGGCGCGCATCCACGCCGGGGACCGTGAAAAGCTGGTGCGCCTCATGGCGGGACTCACCGGCGGCGCCTTCCTCGACGAGGAGTTCAGGTTCCGCTGCGCGGACGGGAAGACGCGCTGGCTCCGGATGCGGATGACGCCCGCCCCAGGGCCGCCCGGGGACCCGCACGCCGTCGCCGGGATCGCCTGGGCGAACGAGGAGGTCAAGAGCGCCCGAAGGAAGGCGCACCAGGGAATCTCCATCCTCCAGTCCGCCGGCGCCCCCATCTTCTTCACCGACATCGAGGGAACGATCCGACTGTGGAACAGCGAGTGCGAGCGGTTCTTCGGATGGAGCGGGAAGGAGATGATGGGGGACACGATCCACCGCCTGTTCCCGCTGCCCGCTCCGGCGGTGGCGTCGCTGATCCGGAGCGTGCTCGAAGACGGAACGGTCTCGCGCGAGGCCCGGCTCCTGACGAGAACGGGAGAGGAGGCCGACACCTCGATCACGATCGCCCTCGTGCGCGACGAGATGGGCCGTCCCGCGGGAATGGTCACCCACGTCGCGGGAACGGCGGAGCGCCGGGGCCTCGAGAACCGGCTGCAGGGGCTCGTCACCCGCCTGCGGATCATCGAGCGCGTCAACCGGATCATCGCCTCGGACTGGGACATCCGGATGGTCCACGGGCGGATCGCCGGCGAGCTCGACAAGCTGGTCGACTTCGACCGGACGTCCATCGCGCTCTTCGACGAGGAGCGGGACGCTTTCACCGCCCTGACCTCCGCCAAGGGGATGACCGACCTCGGGTCGGGCGTCCGGCTCCCCATGCGCGGATCGGCCCCGGGCTGGGTGCACGCCCGCCGGATCACGCGCATCGACGACGACATCGCCCTTGCGGACGACCGGTTCGCGGAGGACGGGATCCTGACGCGGGAAGGGATGAGGGCGCGCCTCCTGATTCCCCTCTTCGTCGGCGACCACATCGTGGGAACGCTGAATTTCAACAGCCGAAAGGCGGGCATCTACTCCCTCGACGCGGTCGAGGAGCTCGGGAGCATCCCGGACCAGCTCGGCCTGGCGATCGAGAAATACAAGATGTACACGCGCCTGCAGGGCTCCGAGGAGAAGTACCGGTTCCTCTTCGAGCAGGGGCCGCCCGCGGCCACCGTGGACCGCGCGGGCCGGTTCGTCGACGTCAACGAAGGGTGCCTCCGGCTTTACGGGTACAGCCGCGAGGAGTTTCTCGCCCTCTCGCCCGGCGACCTCGCCGCCGATCCCGGCGAGGAAGACCTCCACGCGGACGTCTTCCGGACGGGGGAGCCTCGCGAGGCGGAGGTTGTGCGCCGCCGCAAGGACGGGTCGCACTTCTGGGGATGGCTCGACGTCTTCCCGGCCTCCGGGAACCTCGTGCTGGGGCAGCTCACCGACATCACGCCGCGCAAGAATGCCGAGGAGGCCCTCCGGCGCGAGAAGGATTTCACGTCCCGCGTCCTGTCCGTCGCCAACGCGCTGATCGTCGCCCTCGACGCGGAGGGCCGCGTTCTCCTTTTCAACCGGAAGTGCGAGGAAGTCACGGGGTGGCGGGAGGAAGAGATCCGCGGCCACCGCCTCTGGGACGAGCTCATCCCCGATCGGCGCGTCGCCGCGGTCAAGAACGATTTCGCGCGCATCGCGGAGGCGGACATCCCGGGCTCGTCCGAGGGCCCCTGGAAGACGCGGGACGGAAGGGAACGGCTCATCCTCTGGAACAACTCGGTCGCACGGGACGAGCAGGGGCGGATCCTCTGGACCATCCTCACGGGGATCGACGTCACGGAGCAGCGGGAGCTCGAGGACCGGCTGCGGCACGCGCAGAAAATGGAGGCGGTGGGCACGCTCGCGGGCGGGATCGCCCACGACTTCAACAACATCATCCAAGCCATCATGGGATACGCGGCCCTCATCCGGAACCGCGGGGGCGAGACGGCGGCCTTCCGGGGAGAGCTCGACGCCGTGGAGCGCGCCGGCCTGCGGGCGGCGGAGCTCACGACCCAGCTCCTCGGCTTCGCCCGCGGCGGCAAGTACGAGGTGCGCCCGACGGACCTGAACGGCGTGGTCGAGAAGGTCGTCTCCATGATCCGCCACACCTTCGACCGGTCGATCGCCGTCCAGTCGGACCTGGCGCCCGACCTCGCGGCGGTCGCGGGGGACGCCGGGCAACTCGAGCACACGCTCCTCAATCTGTGCATCAACGCCCGTGACGCGATGCCGGAGGGGGGTCTGCTCCTCGTCGAGACGCGGAACGAGACCCTTTCTCCGGAAGACGCGGGCCGCTTCGTCCGGGCAACCGGCGGCGCTCCGGAAAACCCGCCGGGCCGGTTCGTCTCCCTCTCCGTCACCGATACCGGCGTCGGGATCCCCTCCGACGACATTCCGCGCATCTTCGAGCCGTTCTTCACCACGAAGGAGCCGGGGAAGGGGACGGGGATGGGGCTTGCGATGGCGTACGGGATCGTCAAGAACCACGGCGGCGTGCTGGACGTGCGGAGTTCCCCCGGGTTCGGCTCGACGTTCCGGGTCCTGCTGCCCGCCTCGCCGGAGGAGGCCGCGCCGGCGGCGCATGTCGCCCCCCCCGAGGAGGTCGCGGGCGGCACCGAGACGATCCTGTTCGTGGACGACGAGGAATCGCTCCGCCTGCTCGCGCTCGAGACGCTCGGCCGCCTCGGCTACTCGGTGACGACGGCTCGCAACGGCATCGAGGCGATCGAGATCTACTCCGACAGCCGGAACCGGATCGACCTCGTCATCCTGGACATGATCATGCCGGGGATGGGGGGAGAGGAGACGTTCCGGCGCCTCCGGGAGATCGACCCGTCGGCCCGGGTGCTCGTCTCCTCCGGGTACGCCGTCGAGGGGAAGCCGGGGAACCTCCTCGCGGAAGGCGCGGCCGGCTTCCTCCAGAAGCCGTACCGCCTGGCGACGCTCGCCGCATCGGTCCGCCGGGCGCTGGAAAGCTGATCTCTCACGTCGCTCGGTCGCACGTTCGAACCGATGCCCGGAAGTCGCTACCCCGCCGGGCGTCGGCAGCCGTCTTTCCCAATCGGCAAGAAATAGAGATTGTTCCATCCAACACGCGTTGGATTCGCGAGCAACTTGATGGAGGATCTCCAGCAAGATCGAAAAAGGGAGGGCCAAAAAGCCCGAAGAACCTTTTGACCGGCCTGAGCCCCGCAGCTTGGCTCGAACGTTGGGCTGACTGCGAACCAAGGGTGCGAACCAAGGGTTGACGAACGGTATGAATGCTGAGGCTCCCGGCAATGTACTGATCGCCGCAGCCGACTCCGGACTCCCCAAAGACTCCGTGGCGAACGTATCGCAAGTCATCACTGTGGACAGGCGCTTTCTCTCGCAACGGTCGGGGAAGATCCCGTCGCGCGCAATGAAGGAAATTGATGAAGGGCTGCGACTGGTTCTCTCCTTATGATCTCTTATCGCAACCCCACGACCGGTCGAAGCTGACGGCGCTCGCCGCCCCCCTCGCCCCGGAGGCACAGCGCCTTCCGGGCGTCGTCAGTCCTTCCAGTGGGCGCGTTCGAACCGGCGGATCTTGTCCACCCGCCGCCGGTGGCGCCCCGCGTCGAAGGGGGCGGCGAGCCACGCCGCGACGAGCCGTCGGGCCCGGGCGCGGGGGATCCCGTCGGCCCCCAGGACGAGCACGTTGGCGTCGTTGTGCCGCCGCGACAGCTCGGCTTCCGGCTCGGTCGACACGAGGGCGGCCCGAACGCCGCGCGACTTGTTCGCGGCGATCGCCATCCCGATCCCCGACCTGCAGATGAGGATCGCCCGGAGCGCCTCCCCGCGGCGGATCATGCCGGCCGCTGCGAACCCGTAATCCGGGTAGTCCACCGGCTCCGCCGAGTCCGTGCCCAGGTCCGCGACCGGATAGCCCCGCCCGGACAAAAAAGCGATGAGGTCCTCCTTGAGCTCCACCCCGCCGTGGTCGGAGGCCAGGACGATCTTCGGAAACCCCGGGCGCGCCGCCGTCACGACGTCCCTCCCTCT
>JBLNEU010000045.1:0-4953 GCA_050263015.1 Deltaproteobacteria bacterium
GGGGCAGGGCCTCGCGGTCGAAAGAGGCCCGGCCCCCTCTTCTTTTCCCATTCCCGCGGATTGAGACGGGCTTGTCCGCTTGGTTAGAATCCCTGGCTATGGCGCGAACGGACTCGAAAGCGGCCCGTGCTCCAACCTCTGGCTCGATGTCGGCGGGGCAGAAGCTCGTCGTGCGCGGAGCGCGCGAGCACAACCTCAAGAACATCGACGTCGAGATCCCGCGCGAGCGCCTCGTCGTCATCACGGGGCTCTCGGGCTCGGGCAAGTCGTCGCTCGCGTTCGACACGATCTACGCCGAGGGACAGCGCCGCTACGTCGAGTCGCTCTCGGCGTACGCCCGGCAGTTCCTCGAGCAGATGGAGAAGCCCGACGTCGACGCGATCGAGGGGCTCTCCCCCGCCATCTCCATCGAGCAGAAGGCGGTGAGCAAGAACCCGCGGTCCACGGTCGGGACGGTCACCGAGATCTACGACTACCTCCGCCTCCTCTACGCCTCCATCGGCGTCGTCCATTGCCCGTCGTGCGGCCGGGAGATCCGCCAGCAGACGGTGACCCAGATCGTGGACTCCGTGATGGCGATGGGGGAAGGGGAGAAGGTCCGGCTTCTCGCGCCGATCGTCCGGGGGCGCAAAGGCGAGTACCGCAAGGAGCTCGCCAAGCTCGCCAGGGACGGCTTCAACCGCGTCGTGGTGGACGGCGAGGCGAAGAGTCTCGACGACGACATCGTCCTCGACAAGAAGAAAAAGCACGACATCGACGTCGTCGTCGACCGGATCCGCATATCGGAAGGGGCCAGGGGGCGGCTCGCCGATTCGGTGGCCCTCGCCCTGTCCCTGTCC
This sequence comes from Deltaproteobacteria bacterium, assembly GCA_050263015.1. Taxonomy (GTDB): domain Bacteria; phylum Desulfobacterota; class Deferrimicrobia; order Deferrimicrobiales; family Deferrimicrobiaceae; genus JBLMWX01. Next base: position 840 of record JBLNEU010000045.1, read on the forward strand.
GACGGCCTCGTCCGGGTGGCGGACGGCGGGGGCGCAAGCGCGATCTACAGCGAGAAGTTCGCGTGCCCGGACTGCACCGTGAGTCTCCCGGAGGTGACCCCGCGCCTCTTCTCCTTCAACAGCCCCCACGGCGCCTGCCCGGAGTGCGACGGGCTCGGGACGACCATCTACTTCGATCCCGATCTCGTCGTCCCCGACAGGACGAAGAGCATCCGCGACGGGTGCATCGCTCCCTGGAGCCGGCGGACCACCGTCTTCTATTATCAGATGCTTGAAGCGCTCTCGAGGCATTTCGGCTTTTCCCTCACCGCGCCGTTCGGAACGCTCCCGGAGAAGGTCCGGGAGGTCCTCCTCAACGGCTCGGGGAGCGAGTCGGTCCGGTTCTCGCTCGAAGAGGGGGACCGGCGGTACTTCTTCACGAAGCCGTTCGAAGGCGTGATCGGCAACCTCGAGCGCCGGTTCAAGGAGACGGACTCCGAAGGCGTCCGGGAGGACCTTGCGCGGTACATGAACAACCGCCCGTGCCGCGGGTGCGGGGGGGCGCGGCTGAAGAAGGAAGCCCTCTGCGTGACGGTGGGAGGTTTGGGGATCGACGGGCTCACGCGCCTGTCCATCAAGGACTCCCTCGAATTCTTCCGGGGGCTTTCGCTCCCGGAGAAGGACGACCGGATCGCCGCCCGGATCCTCAAGGAGATCCGGTCCCGCCTGACGTTCCTCGCCAACGTGGGGCTCGACTACCTGTCCCTCGACCGGGCCTCGTCGACGCTGTCGGGGGGCGAGGGGCAGCGGATCCGCCTCGCCACGCAAATCGGGTCGTCGCTGATGGGGGTCCTCTACATTCTCGACGAGCCGTCCATCGGGCTCCACCAGCGGGATAACCGGCGGCTCCTCGACACGCTCAAGCAGCTTCGGGACCTGGGGAACACCGTCCTCGTGGTCGAGCACGACGAGGAGACGATCCGGTCGGCGGATTTCGTGATCGACATGGGGCCGGGGGCGGGAGAGCACGGCGGACACGTGGTCGCCGCCGCCCCGCCCGAGGGGATCCTGCGGAACGAGGCGTCCCTCACCGGGCAATACCTGTCCGGTCGGCGGGAGATCCCGGTCCCCGCGGGCAGGAGGCGCCCGAACGGGAAGTTCCTGACGCTTTCGGGGTGCGCGGCGAACAACCTCAAGTCCATCGACGTCGCGATCCCGCTGGGGCTCATCACCTGCGTCACGGGCGTCTCCGGCTCCGGGAAATCGACGCTCGTCCTCGACACGCTCCACCGGGCCCTCGCCCAGAGGATCTTCGGCTCCCGCGAGCGGCCGGGCGCGCACGCCTCCGTCTCGGGGCTCGAGTTCGTGGACAAGGTGATCAACATCGACCAGTCGCCCATCGGCCGCACCCCGCGGTCGAACCCGGCGACGTACTCGGGGACGTTCACCCCGGTCCGCGACCTGTTCGCCCTGCTCCCCGAGAGCAAGGCGCGCGGCTACCGGCCGGGGCGCTACTCCTTCAACGTGAAGGGGGGGCGGTGCGAGGCGTGCGAGGGGGACGGCGTCAACAGGATCGAGATGCATTTCATGCCGGACGTCTACGTGACGTGCGAGGTGTGCCGCGGGAAGCGGTACAACCGGGAAACCCTGGAGATCGCCTACAAGGGGAAGACGATCGCGGACGTGCTCGACATGACGGTCGACCAGGCCCTCGCGTTCCTGGGGAACATCCCCGCGATCCGGGGCCGGCTCGAGACGCTCGCGAAGGTGGGGCTGGGCTACATCCGGCTCGGCCAGCCCGCCACCACCCTGTCTGGCGGGGAGGCCCAGCGGGTGAAACTCGCGCGCGAGCTCTCCAAGCGGGCGACGGGGCGGACCGTCTACCTCCTCGACGAGCCGACGACCGGGCTCCACTTCGACGACATCCGGAAGCTCCTCGCCGTCCTCCAGATGTTCGCGGAGGCGGGCAACACGGTCGTCATCATCGAGCACAACCTCGACGTCATCAAGACGGCGGATTACGTGATCGACCTGGGGCCGGAAGGGGGGGACCGGGGCGGGGAGATCGTCGCGTGCGGAACGCCCGAGGAGGTCGCCCGCCATTCCCGTTCGCACACGGGCCGGTTCCTGCGGAAGGTCCTTCCCCCGGCGTCGCTGTCGGCCGCCAATTAGCCCGCATTTCTCACCAAGGTTCGTCGCGAGGCGGTGGAGACGGGCGTGGATGCAAGGCGCGCGACCGAGGGCCCCAGAGACGTACTTGAACAGTACGTCGAGGAGCCCGACCGAGCGGAACGCAGCAGACATGCCCGTATCCGCCGCCGCAGCAGAAGCTTGGTGAGAAATGCGGGCTAGCCCGCATCCGCCGCCGCGGAAGCTTGGCGAGAAATGCGGATTGGCCTGCCGGCGGCGCCGTCAGACCCCGCGCTTCGCCTCGGCGATCCGCAGATCGAGCGTCCGGAGAACGTCTCCCTCGAAGAGATAGCGGATTTCCCGCGTCACGGACTGGAGGATCGGGTGCGTCCGGTTCTCCGCCTTCATGCACCAGAGCGTCTTCATGTCCTCGTCCACCGTGAGAAGTCCTCCCGAGACGACGAGGGGGAACATGATGCAGAAGCGGGGTTTCAGCGCCCACTCGTGGAGACCGTGGTCCATCGCGGCCTTCTGGAGGGCGCAGCCGGTGGCCGGGTGGAAGAAGACGCAATACCCCTTGACGTCCATCGTCTCGACCGCCGAGCCGCTGGGGCAGTCCGGGTCCGGCTCGATCTTTCCGAACCAGGCGGCCGGGTCGGCGGCCTCCGGGCGCAGGTGCCTCGAAAACATCTCCCGGCAGGCGAGGATCTTCCTTTTCTCCTCGAGGTCGATCCAGACCCCGTACCGGCAGCAGCGGCTCCGGCAGAGGTCGGGCCGGCACCGGTCGGGGAAACGGGCCGAAAACACGAGCGGGTCGATCTTCATGCGGCGAAACCTCGTGCTGCGGTATCGGGTCGTGCGGCGAGACGAAGGGGACATTATACATCATGGCGGCGCGCGGCAAGTCGATTTCGACGAGCGCGACTTCGACGACAGCGGGCGTCGGCCCGGGACGCGCTCCCCGGACTGCGCCCCGCCGCGACGGTGGCGATGGACCGGACTTCCGCGTTCGGTCACTCCGTCAAGTCGAGCCTGTGACGGAGTTGCCATTAAAAATCATTACTGTAAGAAATCGTTAAAGTATCGGCACCAAAAGTGCGTACCAGCGGAGGGAATGGACGAGGTTGTCGATACCTCGACCTTGGCGGGAGGAATCTATTTAAGGAAGGAGACGATATGAAGAGGACGATCCAGGCATCGATCATCGCTCTGCTCATCCTGGCGGCGAGCGTGGCGGCGGCGGTCGATACGGCCACGGTGGCCGTCTCGGCGCGGGTCGTGGGGACGTGCCGGTTCAACAGCGGGGCCACCCTGGCGTTCGGCGACCTGCCGTTCGACGCGTCGGGGAACGCATTGGGGATCGGGCCGATTTCCACGACGCTGACTTTCTGGTGCACGAACGGCGCAAGCTACGCGATCACCGACGACGACGGCCTCTACGAGCTCGTGGCCGGGAGCCAGAGCATGCGGAGCGGCTCCCTGGCGACGCCCGAGTACATCGCCTATGCGCTCACGTACAACCCGACCACCGGAACGGGGGCCGGCCCCATCAATCCCATCACGCTGACCGTGAACGGAACGGTGGGCGCGGTCTACGGGACCAAAACGCCGGACACCTATACAGATACCGTCACGCTGACCATCACGCCGTGAAAGGCCGACCGGAGCCGGCAGATGCCGCATCCCCGGGAGGGGTGACGGGCCGTCACCCCTCCCCACGTCGTCCCTCCTCTCCTCGGGCCTCCGTCGTCCTCCTGCTCCTGCTGGCCGCTCCGGTTTTCCCGACTGCGGCGCGCGGGGGCGAATGGCGCGTGTCGCCGATCCGGCTGGACCTCGGCCGCGATGCGAAGACCGGGGTCGTCACCGTCATGAACGACGGGGAGGAGAAGCTCCAGCTCCAGATCTCGGCGCCCGAGTGGACGCAGGACGCCGAGGGGAAGGACGTGTACGCCGAGTCCGCCGATCTCGTCTACTACCCGAAGATGATGGCCGTCGACGGCAAGTC
>JBLNEU010000046.1:0-3398 GCA_050263015.1 Deltaproteobacteria bacterium
GGTCCGCGGCGATGACGGCGACTCCCTCCGACAGGTTTTCGATGAGGGTCGACAGGCGCGCCTTCTCCCCGTCGAGGCGCCCGATCGTCCCCTCGAGCCGGGAGGCGGTTCGATTCAGGGAAGCCGCCAGCGTTTCGAGCTCGTCCCCGGTCCGCACGTGGACGCGCCGCCGAAGGTCGCCGGACGCGAGGTCTTCCGCCGTCGCGCGGATCTCGTCGATCGGGCCGGTGACGCGCCTGGCGAGGACGGCGGTCCCGGCGATCATCAGGAGGAACGCCGCGATCCCGGTCCCCCACGTGATCGTCCGGACCCTGTCGAGCCGGGCGGCAAGGAACGTGACCGGTACGGACGCGCGGGCGACCCCGACGATCCGCCCGCCGGAAACGATCGGGACCGCGCAGTAACGCTGCTCCTTGCGCACGGAGATGCTCCGCCGGAAGGAGACGCCCGTCCCGCCCGAGAGCGCCTCCCTGACCTCGGGATGGTCGGCGTGGTTCTCCAGCGCGGATAGCCCCGCGGTCCCGACCGCGGAGTCGGCCGCGACGGTCCCGTCGGGAAGGATCACCGTCACCCGGGTGTCGAGGTCCTTGCCGATGCTGTCGCCCAGGGCGGCGATCCGGCCGAGGTCGGGCTTCGGGGCGGACAGGAGCGGCCGGAACATCTCGGCGACGAGGCGGGCCTGCCTCTGCAGGGAGACGTCGGCCTCGTCGACGGCGTACCGCTTGAACTGGACGTAGCCGGCGATCCCGGCAAACGCCAGGGCGGTCCCCGTGATGAGGAAATAGGTCAGGAAGAACTTGACGGCGATCGGAAGCCGCATCGGCACGCGTCAGGTCTGCCGGATCTTGTAGCCCGCGTCCTTGACCGTCTGGATCGCCTCGGCGAGGACCGGGATCTTCTGGCGGATCTTGGCGATGTGGACGTCGACGGTCCGGTCCACGACGTGGGTCCCTTCCCCCCAGGCCTTGTCGAGGATCGCCTCGCGGGAGAGCACCCGCCCCGGGGAGGCGAGCAGCGCCTGGAGGATCCGGACCTCCTTTGACGTCAGGGCGACCGGCTTCCCCCGGACCAGGACCTCGTGGCGGGCCACGTCGAGGCGCACCTCCCCGACCTCGTAGACCCTGCTCTCCGCTTCGGCCGGCCGCGCGCCGCTGCGGCGTATGACCGCCTTGACCCGCGCCACGACCTCCCGCGGGGAGAACGGCTTCGGGATGTAGTCGTCGGCGCCCAGCTCGAGCCCCACGACCCGGTCCGTCTCGTCCCCCTTCGCCGTGAGCATGATGACCGGCGTCGCGCCGATCTCGCCGTCGGCGCGGATCTTCCGCAGGAGCTCCAGCCCGTCCATCCTCGGCAGGAGGATGTCGAGGAGGATGAGGGACGGTTTGCGGGCCCGGGCCCTGGCGAGGCCCGTCTCGCCGTCCGGGGCGACGTCGGGGTCGAACCCTTCCTTGCGGAGGTAGTGGGCCAGGAGATCCCGGATCTCCTTTTCATCTTCGACGATGAGGATGGATCGGCCCAACGGCTCCTCCGGCGGACGGCGACCGTCCGGAGCGGGAATTATAACGCCTGGCGCACGAGGAAATCCCTCGGGACGACGACGTGCAGGACGGTCTGCGTCATCTCGAACCGGACCGGGAGGGGGCTTAAGTAATCGCCGTCGACCTGGGCGGCAGACGGGATGCCGCAGCGGACGAGGACGGACGGCGTCTCCCGCACGAGGACGCCCGGAGACGACGGGACATTCCCGAGCAGCGCGGACAGCGCGAACCGGGCGATGGCCATCCGCCCCTTCGACAGCAGGGCGACGACGCGAAGCGAATCCCCCGCGAGGTTCCCGTCGGGGACCATGGTCACCTTGCCCCCGTACCGCTTCCCCCGGCAGACGAGAACGGCCTGGGCCTCGATCCGCTCCTTGCCGGGGAACTCCATCCACACGGTCGGCTGGTAGCGCATGAGGTGCCTCAACCCCGCGAGGAAGTAGGCGCCGATCCCGAGGAAGTTCTTTCCGCGCTGGGTCATCCGCTCGACGACCTCGGCGTCGAACCCTGCCGAGGCCAGCAGGACGAAATACCGGTCCCCCGCCCGGGCGAGCGGGATGTCCACCGTCTTCCCGTTGAAGAGGAGGTCGACGCACCCCTCGGCGGTCGCGGGGAGTCCCGCCTCCGCGGCGAAGACGTTGCCGGTGCCGTGCGGGACGACGCACAGCCGGGTCGCGCTCCCGGCGAGGCCGTTGGCGACCTCGTTGATCGTCCCGTCGCCGCCGACGGCGACGACGGCGGTGTGCCCTTCGAGCGCGGCCTCCTGCGCGAGGCGCATCGCGTGCCCGGCTTTGACGGTCTTGACGATCTCGTGGGGAACGCCCCGCCGCGTCAGGACGACCCTGATGCTGTCGATCTTTCGGACCGCCTTCGGCCCGGCGACGGGGTTGTAGATGACCCGGAGCATCGGGACAGATTATAGCCCGGCTGCGCTTTCTGGGATATCTTCTATGGCGTGAAACCGTTTCGGTTCGACGGGAGGACCGGGTCTCCGTTCGTCGTCGCCCACCGGGGGGCGCCCGACCGGGCGCTGGAGAATTCGCGGGCGTCGTTCGCGCTCGCGGCGGCGGACGGCGCGGACATGATCGAGTTCGACGTCCGGCTCTCCGCGGACGGCGCCCCGGTCGTCGTCCACGACGCGAGGACGGGGCGGACGGCGAAGGAGAACGTGCCGGTCGCCGCCGCAACCGCTGCGCGCCTGCGGGGCGTCCGCCTGAAGAACGGGGAGCCGCTGCCGTTCCTCGCCGACGTCCTCGACCTGATCGGCGGCAAGGTCCCGGTCAACATCGAGTCGAAGGCGCCGGGCGCGATGGCCGCCGTCGCGCGCGCGCTCCGCGAGGGCGGCTACCCGGGCGAAGTTCTCCTTTCGTCGGGCCTGCGGGACGAATGCCTCGCGGCGCGCGAGCTCCTGCCGGATATCCCGTGCGGGCTCGTCACCCGGCGTCCGTCGGCGTCCGACGTGGCGTTCTGCCGGCGCCGCGGCCTCCCCTCGATCCACCCGGACCACCGGACGCTCTCCGTCCTGCGCACCCGGGCTGTCAAGGACGCGGGGCTTCGCCTGGTGCCGTATACCGTCAACGACGCCGCGCTTTTCTTCCGCCTCGCCGACTCCGGCGCCGACGGGATCTTCTCGGACAGGGCGGAGGCGCTGCGGGCCGCCTGGCGGGAACGCCGCCTTGGCGGGTGACGATCGCGCCTTCGACGTCGTCGTCATCGGGGGCGGAATCACCGGCGCGGCCGCCGTTCGCGACCTGGCGCTGCGCGGCATCCGGGCGGCGCTGTACGAAAAGGGCGACTTCTCCTCCGGGACGACGTCGAAGACGTCGCGCCTCATCCACGGCGGGTTGCGATACCTCGAAG
>JBLNEU010000047.1:0-6363 GCA_050263015.1 Deltaproteobacteria bacterium
ACCGTCAGGTTCCCGACGCTGACGACCGGGCGCGGCAGGGACGCCGACCGCAGGAGCCCTTTCCGGTGGAGGACCCTCCTCAATCTCGCGAAAGGCCCGATCACACGCGCTCCCGCCGCCGCGAGAGCTCGCGCTCGACGATCGCGGCGTTTCGTTCCGTGGCGCCGCGGAAGGCGGCCAGCAGCTCCGAGCCCTTTCGGCCCATCTCCGCGTACGGTTTCCGATCTCGTGCCCAGCGCGACAGCTCCTCGGCCAGCCCGGCGCCGTCCCGCACCTGGCGGACGGCGCGCCCGCTTATGAAGATCCCGGCGATCTCGCGGAAATTATCCATGTGGGGCCCCACGATCGTGGGAACCCCGTAGAGCGCGGGCTCGAGGATGTTGTGCCCTCCCTTCGCGACGAGGCTGCCCCCCACGAAGGCGATGTCCGCGGCCGCGTAGGCGGCGAGAAGCTCGCCGACGGTGTCGAGGAGGACCACGGCAGACGCGGGCGCGGGGCGGTCGAGGTCGAGCCGGCTCCGTCGCGCGGCCTCCATCCCTTCGCGGGCGCACAGCTCGGCCACCGCGTCGAACCGCTCCGGGTGCCGCGGCGCGAGAAGCAGGCGGATCGATCCGTCGACCTGCCGGGCGGCGCGATAGGCGCGAAGCACCTCCGCGTCCTCCCCTTCGTGCGTCGAGCCGGCGACGAACCACGCGGCGCCCCGCGTCTTTTCCTCCAGCAGCCAGGCCCGCAGGGGCGACGCTCCCTGGCGCGGCGGGGCGACGTCGAACTTCATGTTCCCCGCGACCGCCACCTTCGCCGGGTCCGCGCCGAGCGCGACGAGGCGCCTGGCGTCTTCCCCGGTCTGGGCCGAGAAGGCCGAAATGCTCCGCAGCACCTTCCCGAACAGGAACCCGAGCCGCCCGTACCCCCGGAACGAGCGCTCCGAGATCCGGGCGTTCAGGACGACGACGGGAATCTCCCGGCGGGCGCACGCCGCGACGAAGTTCGGCCAGAGCTCCGTCTCCAGGATCGCGACGACGTCGGGCCGCACCCGGTCGAGGAACCTCGCGCAGGTCCACGGGAGGTCGAAAGGGAAGTAGAACCGCCCGTCCGCCGCGCTCCCGAGCGTCTTGCCCGCGGTCTCCTGTCCCGTCAGCGTGACCGTGGAGACGAAGAGCTCGGCCTCCGGGCGCCGGGCCCGCAGCAGCCGGACGAGGGGGGCGGCGGACAGGGTCTCTCCCACCGAGACCGCGTGGATCCAGACCCGCTCGCGCCCCGCCGGGCGCGGGATGCGGTCGAGGTGCGCGCCCAGCCGGGCCGGGAAGTTCTTCCGGCGCCGCGCCGAGAGAAGCGCCCACGGGACCCAGAACGGGGCGGCGAGCGCGACGGCGGGAAGAAGGAGCAGGTTGTAGAGGCGGTGATCCCGCGTCCCGGCGACGAATCCCCCCGCCCCCCGGTCAGGCGGGGTGTGAGCCGGGTTCTCCACCGGGCCTCCTCTCCTCGAACTGCTTGAGGTAGAACGACCGGTACCGCGACTCGCGCGCGAGAAGCTCGTCGTGCCGCCCCGACTCCGCGATCCGCCCCTCCTCGACCACGAAGATGACGTCCGCGTTGCGCACCGTGGAGAGGCGATGCGCGATGACGAACGTCGTCCGTCCCCGCATCAGGTATTCGAGCGCCTCCTGGACGACGCTTTCCGACTCGGTGTCGAGGGCCGACGTCGCCTCGTCGAGGATGAGGATGGGCGCGTCCTTGAGCAGCGCCCGCGCGATCGCGATCCGCTGGCGCTCGCCGCCCGACAGCTTCAGTCCCTGTTCCCCCACGACCGTTTCGTACCCGTCGGCCAGCCGGGAGATGAACGCGTGCGCGTTGGCCCTCCGGGCGGCTTCCTCGACCTTCTCCGCGGACGCGCCCGGGGAGCCGTAGGCGATGTTGTTCCGGACCGAGTCGTTGAAGAGGATCGTGTGCTGGCTGACGATCCCGATCCGGGACCGCAGCGACGAAAGCGACACGTCCCGGATGTCCGTCCCGTCGATGAGGATCGCCCCCCTCTGCGGGTCGTAGAACCTGGGAACCAGGTCCACGAGCGTCGTCTTCCCCGCGCCGCTCGACCCCACGATCGCGACCATCGTCCCCGTCGGCACGCTGAACGTGACGTCCTTGAGGATGTTTCCGCCTTCCTCGCCGTACCGGAAATCGACATGCGAGAACTCGACGCCGCGCCGGATCGGGGGAAGGTCGGGCGCCCCCTCCTTCTCCCGCACTTCCGGGAGCGTGTCGAGGACTTCGAACACCCGCGTCGCGGCGGCGATCCCCTGCTGGATGACGTTGTTGATCCGCGAGAGGCGCTTGATCGGTTCGTAGAGCATGAACAGCGCCGTCATGAAGGAGAAGAAGTTGCCGGGCGTGCTGATCCCGTTGACGACGCTGTAGCCGCCGTAGAAGATGACGGCCGCGGCCCCGACCCCCGCGAACATCTCGGAGAGCGGGGAGGTCAGCGCCTGGACCTTCACGACCTTCATGCTCAGGCGGTACAGGTCGGCGTTCCGGCTGGCGAACCGGTCGACCTCGTACTCCTCCGCGCCGAACGCCTTGACGAGCTTGACCCCGCTGATCGTCTCCTGGAGGTGCGAGGTGAGGCCCCCGGTGACCTCCTGGCTCCGCGTGCTCGTCCGGCGGAGCTTCCGGCCGAAGCGCGCGATCGGCCAGAACGCCAGGGGGAACGCGACCAGGGCCACCAGGGCGAGCTTCCAGTCCCGGTAGAAGACGACGCCGACGAGGAACAGGGCGGCGAAGATGTCCTTGATGAGCCCCGTCACCGCATCGGTGATCGACGCCTGCATGAGCCCGACGTCGTTCGTCACCCGGGACATGAGCACGCCGGTCGGGTGGCGCATGTAGAAGGACAGCGACAGCGACTGGAGGTGGCGGTAAAGGTGGTCGCGGATGTCCCGGATCACCCGCTGCCCGACGCCGGCCATCAGGTAGCTCTGGGAGAACTCGAAGACCCCCCTCAGGAGGTAGACGCCGAGCACGAGGAACGGGATGAGGGCGAGCCGGGTGGCGTCCCGGTTGATGAAGATGTCGTCGAGGGCCGGCTTGACGAGGAACGCGATGGCCCCCTGGAACGAGGACGCCAGGACCATGAAGAGCATGGCGAACGCGAGCCGGGGCGCGTACGGCCGCACGTAGTCCAGCATCCTCCGGTAGATCGTCATCCCCACGCCTCCCCCCCGGCGGCCGCGAGCATGTCGACCACCGCCTCCGCGCAGCCCGGCCCCCGGAGCCTGCCGCGCAACGCGACGCACCGGCCGGCGAGCGCTTCCCGCCGCGCCCCGTCGGCGAGGATGGCCTCGATCTCGGCCGCCATCCGGTCCGGGCGGCACGCGTCGTGGATGAGCTCCGGCAGGAAGGCCTCCCCGGCAAGGATGTTCGGAAGCCCGATCGACGAGACGGAGGCAAGCCGCCGGCCGATCCAGTAGGTCACCGCGGAGGTCCTGTACACGATGACCGGCGGCACGCCCAGAAGCGCCAGCTCCAGCGTCGCCGTCCCCGACGCCGCGAGCGCGGTCGCCATTCCCCGGAACAGCAGGTGCCGTTCCCTTTCCACGACGGTGACGGGAAATCCCCCGCCCGCCGCGGCGAGCTCCGACGCGACGAGGCCCCGGAATCCCGCGGACGCCAGGGGAACCGCGAAGTGGACCTACGGGAAGCGCGCGGCGATCCGCCGGGCGGCCTCCGCCATGGCCGGCAGGTGCGCCCGGATCTCCCCCGGCCTGCTCCCGGGAAGGAGCCCGACAAGCGTCTTCCCCTCCGGGATCCCGAAACGCCCGGGGTCCGGCGGGGCATCCAGGCAGGGGCCCAGCTCGTCGAGAAGGGGGTGGCCGGCGAACCGGGCGTTCACCCCGCTCTCCCTGAGCAGCGCCTCCTCGAACGGAAACACGACGACGACGCCCTTCGTGAACCGGGCGAGCTCCCTCGCCCGCCCGCGCCTCCAGGCCCAAAGCTGCGGCGGAACGAAGTAGACGACCGGCACGCCCGACGCGTTCGCCCTCTTCCCGACGCGGAAGTTGAAATCGGGGAAATCGACCAGCAGCACGGCGCCCACGTCCGGTCTCGTCGCCCGCCGCACGGCGGCCCGCAGCGCCCGAAAGACGGCCGGCAGGTGGCGCACCACCTCGGTCACCCCGACCACGGAGATGCTTCCGTAGTCGAGGATGAGGCGCACCCCCTCCCCGGCCAGGCGCGCGCTCCCGATCCCCTCCATCGGCGCATCCGGGAACCGCCTCCGGAACGCGCGCGCGGCGCGCGCCGCGTACGTCTCCCCGGACGGCTCGCCGCACGCGATGAACAGGGTCTTGGGGGTCGGCGTCAACGGCTCCTCATCTTCCGCAAGATCCGGAACGCCAGTTCGAGAGCGGCGAGTCCGTCCGCGCCCGACACGCGGGGGGCCGAACCGGTCGCCACGCACTCGAGGAAGGCGCCGATCTCGTCGCGCAGGGCGTCCCCCTTTTGCGTCTCCAGGACCTCGCCGGAGATCTCGGGCTGCCCTTCGGGACCGTGCGGCCACGTCCTCCGGAAGATCTGGATCGCGTGGTCGACGAAGTCCATCGACACGTAGGTGTCCTGCTGGAAGATCCGGATCTTCCTCTGCTTGCGCGCGGAGACGCGGCTCGCCGTCACGTTGGCGACGCAGCCGCTGGCGAAGACCAGCCGCGCGTTGGCGATGTCGACGTTCGGCGAGATCACGGGAACGCCGACGGCCTGGATGCGCACGACCGGCGAGCGGACGAACGAAAGGATGAGGTCGATGTCGTGGATCATCAGGTCCAGCACCACGTCCACGTCCGTGCCCCGGCCCCCGAACGGTCCCAGCCGGTGGCACTCGATGAACCGCGGCTCCTCGAGGACGGATGCCGCCGTGAGAACCGCCGTGTTGAACCGCTCGAGGTGGCCGATCTGGAACACGAGCCCCCGCCCGGCCGCCTCCCGCACCAGCGCGCGGGCCTCCCGGACGGTCGCCGCGATCGGTTTCTCGAGGAGGACGTGGACGCCGGCGCGCATGGCGTCCAGCGCCACCCGATGGTGCGCCGTCGTCGGGACCGCGATCGTGACCGCGTCCACCTCGCGGAGGAGCCGCCGGTGATCGTCGAAGAAGGCCGTCCCGCACTCCTCGGCCACCGCCTTCCCCCGGGCGGCGTCCGCGTCGCACACGCCCGCGAACCGGACGTCGGCCAGCGACGAAAGCTTCTGCGCGTGCAGCCGCCCCAGGTAGCCGACGCCGATCACCCCCGCGCGGATCGCCATCGGTCTACCTCTGGACGCCGCGCTTGCTGGCGCGGATGAATTCCACCAGGTGCCGCACCTCCGGGGACTGCGGCAGCCCGGCCTCGACCCGCGCGAGCGCTTCGCTCATCGGGAGCCCCGACCGGAACAGCAGCCGGTACGCTTTCTTCAACCCCGAGATCGTCTCCTCGGAGAAGCCGTTTCTCTTCAACGCGATCGTGTTGAGCCCGAAGAGCCCGGTCCCCTTCACCGCGCGGCCGACGACCGCCTTGACGTACGGGGGAATGTCGAGCGGCACGCCGGAGAGGGCGCCCACGATCGCCAGCGAGCCGATCCGGACGAACTGGTGGACGCCGACGAGTCCCCCGATGAACGCGCCGTCCTCCACCGTGATGTGTCCGGCCAGCGTCGCCGCGTTGGCCATGATGACGCGGTCCCCGACGTGGCAGTCGTGCGCCACGTGGCAGTACGCCATGAGGAGCACCCGGCTGCCGACGCGCGTGACGCCGCCGCCGCCGACGGTGCCGCGATTGACCGTGACGTACTCGCGGATCGTCGTCCCCTCCCCGATCTCGACCCACGTCTCCTCCCCCTTGAACTTCAGGTCCTGCGGGGGAGCCCCGATCGAGGCGAAGGGGGAGACCCGCGTCCCCTTCCCCATGCGGACGTGCGACTCGACGACCGCGTGGGCGCCGATCGAGCAACCGTCGCCGATCGTGACCTTCGGCCCGATCACGGCGTACGGTCCGACCTCCACGCCGTTGCCGAGCGCGGCCCCCGGATCGATTATCGCGGTCTTGTGGATCATGGGACGGCTCCTTCCGTCGGCGCCTCGTTGATTCGTTCCGGGATGGTCGCCGTCAGGTCGGCCCGGACGGCGAGCGTGCCGTCCACGAACGCCTCCCCGTGGATCCTCCAGACGGGTCCCTTGTGCGCCGTCACCGTCGCCTCCAGCCGCAGCTGGTCGCCCGGGACCACGGGACGCCGGAACTTGCAGTTGTCGATCCCGCCGAAGAACGCGATCCGCTTCTCCTCCCCGTCCTGGTTCATGTGGGCGAGCAGTTGCTTGTAAACCGCGTTAAGGTTATCGAGAAC
>JBLNEU010000048.1:0-3446 GCA_050263015.1 Deltaproteobacteria bacterium
GCCCGCGTCTCGCTCCCCTCCCGCTTCCAGTAGCGGGAGACGCGCAGCCAGTGCATGAGGCGCCCCTTGGCGGCCTCGGTCTCGCCGGCGGTGGGCGTGTTGTTCTCCGCGGCGCAGGCGACCACGCACGCGCCGCAGCCGGTGCACCGGTCCATGTCGATCACCATCGCCCACTTGTTCTTCATGGCGCCCGGTCTTCCCTCACAGGATGTTCTCGTACTTCCACTGCCCCTCCACGTTGACGGTCCGCACGAGCCCCCCCGCGACCTTCGCCCCGGCGATGGCGACCCGCGTGGATTGCCGCGCCGGCGCCTTCGATCCGCCGTCCTGCCTGGCCGGGAGCAGGGCGAACGGGTTCCCGCCCCGTCCCGAGGCGTGCTTGCCGTACCGGGTGTGCCCCTGTCCCAGCGGCAGGGCGGCGACGCCGGCCGCAAGCGAAGGGTGGACGACGACGAACGCCTCCATCGACCCGGACGGGGACGTCACCGTGACGCCGTCGCCGTCCGCGAGCCCCAGCGCCCGCGCGGTCTCCGGGCCGATCTCCACCCAGTTGCGCCAGACGGCGGTCGTGACGGGATCGGGCAGCTCCTGGAGCCACGGCAGGTTCGCCCCGCGCCCGTCGGCGTGGGCGATGGACGGGTAGACGTGGAGGATGAGCGGGTACTTCGCCGGGTCCCCCTCGAACTCCGCCAGGGACGGTTTCGGGAAGGCCGGCCTGGCCGCCTTCGCCGCCGGGCGGAACGCGCCCGGCTTGCCCGGGAAAATCCCGCCGTGCCTGCGCGCCTCGTCGAGGTCGACGCCCGGGCCGCCGTACGCCTTGTCGATGCACTCCCGGAAAGTCGTCCAGGGGAGGGCGGCCGCGACGGGCCCGCCGAGCTCCTTCGCCGCCGCGATCAGGACGTCGGGCATCGCCCGGGTGTCGCGGAACGGGTCGACGACCGGTTGGGCCATGGCGACTCCGTCGCCCGCGTGGCCCGCCGGGGCGATGTCGTCGCCCCACTCCTCCAGGTACGTGGGGACCGGGAGCACGAGGTCCGAAAGCGACGTCGTTTCGTCGAGGAAGGAGGCGAATGACACCACGAGGGGAATCTTGAGGAGCGCCTCGCCGAACTTGAGCTGCGCGGGGAGGGAGAAGGCGGGATTCGTCGCGCCGGAAAGCAGCGCCATGCGGAACGCCCCTCGCTCCAACTTTCCGACCGCCTCGCGGAGCGCCGGGAATCCGCTCTCCGGGGGGGGAAGCAGAAGCTCGCGTTCCGACCCGTACCGGGAGAAAGCCGACCGGCGGTCCGGAAAGGAGACCCCGCCCGGCTTGCCGACGTTGCCGGCCAGCGCGTTGAGAAGCGCCGGGCACGCGACGTTGAACGTCCCGTTGGTGCACGACGCCGCGGCGTCGCCGGCGAGCGCGAGCCCGGGCTGGTTGCCGGCGAACTCCCGCGCCACGGCGACGATGTCGGCGGGGACGAGGCCGGTCGCCTGCGCCACGGCGTCCGGCGTCATCCGGTCGAGCCCCTCCCTCCAGAGGGCGGCCGCAGCGGCGGCCGCCGGGGTCAGCTTGTCCCGCACCATCACGTGCGCGATCCCGAGCGCGGCCATCCCTTCGGTCCCCGGGGCGATCGGGAGGAAGACGTCGGCGCTGGCGGCGGTCATCGAGAGCCGCGGCCCGAAGTGGACGAGCTTGCCGCGCACCGTCGCGCGCTCCTGGCGCATCCGCCCGTAGGCGTGCGCGTAATGGACCGGCGAGAGCCCGGTCTCGAGAAAGTCGCCGCTGAACGACAGGACGTAGCGGGCGCCCGCGATGTCGTACTCGGGGACATCCCGGACGCCGAAAACCGCGTCGCACGCCGACAGGAGCGCGTCCTGCCCGAACGGATCCCACGCGATCCTGTGGGGGGAACCGAAGGCGCGCATGAACCGGGCCGCGACGAGGTTCGCGTGGCCGCGCATCGGCTCGGTGAGCATCAGGAGGGACGCCGGGTCTTGCGCCCGCGTTTTTTTGAGTCCCGTCATCAGCGCGGCGAGCGCCTCCTCCCAGGACGCCTCGCGGAATTTCCCCGACCCGCGCGGGCCGGACAGGATCAGCGGCCGGCCGAGGCGCTCCGGGTGGTAGAGCGCCTGGAGCCCCGCCTGCCCCCGGGCGCAGAGTTTGCCGCGGTTGACCGGGTGGAGCGGATTCCCCTCGATCTTCTTCGCGCGCCCCTCGGCGACCCGGACGACGATCCCGCACCCCGCCGCGCACTGGCGGCAGACGGACGCGTACCAGAGCGCTTCCCCGAGGGTGTAGTTGTCGGGCGGGACGACGAAAGGAACGATCGTCCTCGGCAGCCGCTCGCAGCCGCCGAAGAGGGCCGCGAACGCCGTCGCCCCGCCGAGCTTGAGGAAGTCTCTCCGGTCGAGCATCGTCACCTCGCCGTCAGATGTGGCAGGTCCAGCAGTCGATGGAGACGCCCCGGCTGCGGTGGCATTTCAGACAGAACCCCATCGTGAACTCCTGCTTCTGGACGGCCTCGTCGGCCTTGTCGATCCCCGGGTGACACGTCAGGCACGGGATCCCGGCGTTGACCATCCGGAAGTGCGGGAAATAGGTGTAGTCGGGAAGCTCGGTGACCCGGTTCCAAGGAATCGGCTTCTTCTCCTTCCAGTATCGAGCGATCTTCGCGATCTCCGGCTTGCCGACGGCGATCACGCGGTGGCAGATCATGCACTTTTCGACGGACGGGATCCCCGCGGAGGCCGACCGCGGCGCGGAGGAGTGGCAGAAACGGCAATCGATCTTGTTAGCGACTACGTGGACCTGGTGGGTGAACCGGATCGGCTGTGGGGGCGCCGCGGGCGCAACGCGCGCCGCTGCGGGCAGGACGAGAAGAGCGACAACGATGGCGGCCTGCCGAAGCGGTCGGTTCATCGGTCCTCGTTCCGGTCGGTTTCAAGGCGTGCCGCTCGGGATCGCAACAATTATAGCACCGGACGCGCCCGGGGAAACCCCTGCGTCCGGTTCGTCTTACGATGGCGCAGCGCCGGGCGCGGATTCCGAAAACTCCGGCCCCCTTTCGTTCAGCGCAGGCAGACCCTGGTCGCCGGGATGACGCAGAGGAAGGCGAAGGGGGCGTCGCCGGCGTTCTCGAAGTTGTGCTCCTCGTCGGGGGGGACGTAGACGAAGCTCCCGGGCCCGACCTCGGTTTCACCGCCCTTCCGGCGCGCCTTGCCCTTCCCGGAAAGGACGTACACCTCGTGTTCCCACGGATGGGCGTGGTAGGGCGTGGCGCCGCCCGGCGCGATCTCGAAGTGGCGCATCGTGAAGTTGGGGGCGCCGACGTTGTCCCCCATCAGCACCCGGATGGTGACGCCGCGGGCGCCGGCCTCCGCGACGGATTTACCTTCCACTTCGTTCCACACGGCGGTGTGCATGGCCGATCCTCCTTGGAAGGGGGCGATGGGCGCCCGGTCGG
>JBLNEU010000049.1:0-6939 GCA_050263015.1 Deltaproteobacteria bacterium
CGGGATCTCGACGATCTCGACGAGGCGGCCGTCGGGCGAAAGCCCGGTGATCCGCAACCCCCGGGCGGCCAGCGCCTCCCGGTACTCGTTGTTGAACTCGTACCGGTGACGGTGCCGCTCGGAGACTTCGGAGACCCCGTACGCCCTGCGCGCGAGCGACTTCTCGGCGAGCGAGCACGGGTACGCGCCCAGCCGCATGGTCGCCCCCTTGTCCTGCACGGAGCGCTGCTCGGGCATGAGGTCGATGACCGGGCATTCGCTCTCGGAGTCGAGCTCCCGGCTCGTCGCGGCCGGCAGGCCGCAGACGTGGCGCGCGAACTCGAGGACGGCCACCTGCATTCCGAGGCAGATCCCGAGATAGGGAACCCGGTTCTCGCGGGCGTAGCGGACGGCCGCGATCTTCCCTTCCACGCCGCGGGAGCCGAAGCCGCCCGGGACGAGGACGCCGTCCGCGCCCTTCAGGAGCGCCTCCGCCCCCTGCCGCTCGACCTCCTCGGAATCCACGTACCGGTGGAGGACCCGGAGCTTGTGAGCGATCCCGCCGTGCGTGAGCGCCTCGTTCAGGCTCTTGTACGACTCCTTGAGGTTGACGTATTTCCCCACGATCGCGATGGTGACCTCGCCGACCGGGTTCTTCCACCGGTCGACGACCTGCGCCCAGGCGTCGAGGCGCGGCTCTCCCGCCCAGATGTTCAGGAGCTCCATGACCTTGTCGTCGAGCCCCTCCTGGTGGAAGACGAGGGGAACCTCGTAGATGAGCTCCACGTCCCGCGCGGTGATGACCGCGTCCTCGGTGACGTTGCAGAACAGGGCGATCTTGGCCTTGATGTCCTTCGGAAGGGACCGGTCGGTGCGGCACAGCAGGATGTCCGGCTGGATGCCGATGGACCGCAGCTCCTTGACGCTGTGCTGCGTCGGCTTCGTCTTCAGCTCCCCGGCCGTGCGGATGTGGGGAACGAGCGTCACGTGGACGTAAAGGACGTTCTCCTTCCCCCGGTCGGTCCGCACCTGGCGGATCGCCTCGAGGAACGGGAGACTCTCGATGTCGCCGACCGTGCCGCCCACCTCGACGATCGCGAGGTCGAACCCCTGCGCCGCGGCGTAGATGACCCTCTTGATCTCGTCGGTGATGTGGGGGATGACCTGGACCGTCCCGCCGAGGTAGTCGCCGCGGCGCTCCTTCGTGATGACGGAGTGGTAGATCTTGCCGGTCGTGCAGTTGTTCTTCTTGCCCATCCGGGTCGAGGTGTACCGCTCGTAGTGGCCCAGGTCGAGGTCGGTCTCCGCCCCGTCGTCGGTCACGTACACCTCGCCGTGCTGGAACGGGTTCATGGTTCCCGGGTCGACGTTGATGTACGGGTCGAGCTTGAGCATGGTGATCCGCAGTCCCCGGGCCTCCAGCAGCGCGCCGATCGAGGCCGCCGCCAGTCCCTTCCCGAGGGAGGAGACCACGCCTCCGGTCACGAATATGTACTTGGGCTTTACGGTCCTTTCCGGCCGCATATCTTCTCCTCGACCGCCCGGAGATCCTCGGGGGTGTCCACGCCCACCGAGTCGTACCGCACGTCCACGACGCGGATCCTGAATCCGTGCTGCAGGACCCTCAGCTGCTCAAGCCGCTCGGCCACTTCCAGCGTCGACGGCGGAAGGGCCGCCACGCGGAACAGGAACTCCCTCCGGTAGCCGTAGATGCCGAGGTGCTTCCGGTACCGGCCCGTCCCGGCGTCCCGGTAATGGGGAATGGGGGCCCGCGAGAAGTAGAGCGCGTCGCCCCTGTCGTCGATCACCACCTTGACCACGGAGGGGCGGACGTACTCGTCCGGGTCCTCCCGGGGCAGCGCGGCCGTCGCCATCAGGACCGCCGGGTCCCGGATCAGCGGCTCCGCGACGGCATCGATCACCGACGGGTGCATGAGCGGCTCGTCGCCCTGGAGATTGATGACGATCTCCTCGGAAAGCCCCCGGGCCGCCTCGGCCACGCGATCCGTCCCGGACGCGCAGGCGGCGGAGGTCATCACCGCCTCCCCGCCGAACCCCCGCACCGCGGCCGCGATCCGCTCGTCGTCGGTGGCCACGACCACGCGGGCCGCGCACGCGGAATCCTTCGCCTTTTCCCAAACATACCATATCATCGGGCGACCGTCCATTTGCGCCAGCGGCTTGCCCGGGAGCCGCGTCGCGCCGTAGCGCGCGGGGATGACCACCGCGACCCTGGGGCCGCCCGCCGTCACGGGAACACCGGGGCCGCCCGCAACGCGTCGTCCTCGGGGAAGCCCATCATCAGGTTGAAGCACTGGACGGCGGCGCCCGACGCCCCCTTGACGAGGTTGTCGATCGCCGACGCGACGATCACCCGGCGGCTCCGCTCGTCGACGCGGACGGCGATGTCGCAGTAGTTGCTTCCGCGGACATCCTTGGTGGACGGCAGCGCGCCGGGAGGGCACAGGCGAACGAACCGCTCGCTCCCGTAGGCCTTCCGGTACGCGGCCTCGGCATCGCCGGCCGTCGCCTTCGGCTTCAGCGCGGCGTAGCACGTGGCGAGGATCCCCCGGACCATCGGCATGAGGTGCGGGACGAACGTGATCGCCACCTTCTCCCCGGCCGCGAGCGACAGCTCCTGGTCCATCTCCGGGTTGTGACGGTGCGTCGGCAGCCCGTACGGGCGCACGCCGCCCTCCACCTCGGGATAGTGGAACCCGAGCGTCGGGCCGCGGCCGCCGCCCGAGACGCCCGTCTTGCAGTCGGCCACGATCCCCTTCCGGTCGATCAAGCCCTCCTTGAGCAGCGGGTAGAGCGCCAGGATGACCGAGGTCGGGAAGCAGCCCGGGACCGCGGCGAGGCGGGTCTCGCGGAGCGCCTCCCGGTGAACCTCGGGGAGGCCGTAGACCGCCCCGGCGCAGAGATCGGGGCTCTTGTGCCTGACGTTGTACACCGACTCGTAGAGAGGGATGCTCCGGAAGCGGAAATCCGCGGACAGGTCGACGACCTTGACGCCCCGCTTCAGGAGCCCGGGGACCACCGACGACGAGACCGTGTGCGGCAGCGCCAGGAAGGCGGCGTCCACCGGGGCGTCCAGCAGCCGCTCCATCTTCCCGAACTTCGCCTTGCCGAGCCGTCCCTTGTACGGGGAAAAGGCCTGGTCCACCGGCTGGTCCGCGTACTGCTCGGAGGTGAGCACCGCGATGGTCGCGCGGGGGTGCGACAGCAGGAGGCGGATGAGCTCGAACCCCGTGTAGCCCGTCGCCCCGTAGATCGCCACCTTCTTCATCGTCTTTTCCTCCTGGCCGGCCCGGCGAGCAGTGCGGGCCAAAAAAAAGAAGGGGAAGGCGGCGATGGCGGCCTTCCCCTTCGGGAATCGTTCGACGGGGCGCCTCGGGCCCCCGGTGCTTACCGCTTGGAGAACTGGAACCGTTTCCTCGCTCCCGGGCGGCCGTATTTCTTCCGTTCCTTCACGCGGGCGTCGCGCGTCAGGAACCCCGCGCGCTTGAGCGCGGGGCGGAGCTCCGGGTTGTCGATCTGGAGCGCCTTGGCGATGCCGTACTTCACCGAATCGGCCTGCGACGCGGGGCCCCCTCCCGTGACGTTCACGTCGACGTCGACGGCCTGCCGCTTCCCCGTGAGGGTCAGCGGCTGCACCGCGATGGCGCGGAGGGCGAGGACCGGGAAGTACTCGTCGAACTCCCGGCCGTTCACGCTGATCCGGCCGCTGCCGGGGGTCACGTAGACCCTGGCGATGGACGTCTTCCGCTTGCCGGTTGCGTAGATCTTCGTCTGGGCCATTTCGGGCGATCCTCTCCTATTCGTTGACGGCCAGCGGCTTGGGCTGCTGGGCCTTGTGCGGATGGTCCGGGCCCGCGTAGACCTTGAGCTTGGTGAACAGGCGGTCGCCCAGGCGGGACTTGGGGAGCATCCCCCGCACGGCCCATTCGACGAGCCGCTCGGGGTGCGCCGTGGCGAGAACCTTCTCGGGCGTCGTCTCCTTGAGTCCCCCCATGTACCCCGAATGCCGCCGGTAGAGCTTCTCCGACATCTTCCTGCCAGTGAGCTTCACCTTCTCCGCGTTGACGACGATGACGAAGTCGCCGATGTCCGCGTTGGGGGTGAAGGAGGTCTTGTGCTTCCCGCGCAGCACCGACGCCACCCTGGTCGCCAGCCGGCCGAGCACCTTGTCGCTGGCGTCCACGACGTACCAATCCTGCCTCGAAATGTCCCGCGTGAAGAATTCCGTCTTGGTCATCGGCACAAACCTTCCCCGATGGCCCGTATCCGCCGCAGCAGCCCGGCGGGACATGCGGGCCGGAAATCAAAGGGTATATTTAAGCCCGTCCCGGGCCGATCGTCAAGGGGAATTTGCCCTCCCCGGCGGGCCGGGCTCGTAGCGGACCGCCCACAGGAACAGGCCGTGCGGCGGCGCGGTCGGACCGGCCATGGTGCGGTCCCGCATCGACAGGATCTCGCCCAGCCGCCCGGGCGGATATTTCCCGCGCCCGACGTCCACCAGCGTGCCGACGATGTTGCGGACCATGTGCTTGAGAAAGCCGCTTCCGGCGATCTCGACCGCGTGAAGCGACGGGACGGCGGCGGGCTCGAGCGCCGCCCCGAAGATCGTCCGGACGGCGGTCTTCGCCGCGCACCCCTGTCCGCGGAACGACGTGAAGTCGTGCTCCCCGACCACGCAGGCGAGCGCGGAGCGCATGGCGCCGAGGTCCAGGGGCCTTTCGTGGTGCCAGGCGTAACGCGAAAGGAAGGGGGAGGCGACGGGGTCGACGTACAGGAAATACCTGTACGCCTTCTCCCTCGCGTGCCGCCTGGCGTCGAACGACGCGGCGGCCTCCTCGGCCGCGACGATCCGGATCTCCGGCGGCAGGAGCGCGTTCCCGCCCCTGAGGATCGTCTCCGGCGGGCGCCGCCCGGAGTCGGCGAAATCGACGACCTGCTCCCGGGCGTGGACCCCGGCGTCGGTGCGTCCCGCCGCGCGCAGCCGCACCGGCTCCCCGAGCAGCCGCTCGAGCGCCTCCTCCATCGTCGACTGGATCGTGACGCCGTTCGGCTGGACCTGGAAGCCGTGGTACGCCGTCCCGTCGTAGCAGACCGTCAGCCGGACGCGCCTCATCCGGCGCTCCTCACCGCCCGCCCCCCGATCGTCTCCCAGTGCTTCTCATCCCCTGGCAGTCTGCGAAGCTCCCCTGTTCCGAGGTCCGTACGGCATCCGCCAGGCGCGCTGTTCGCGGACGAAGATCCGTTGCGGTGGCGCGCCCGCCGGGCCTGAACGTGCGGCCTTCCGCTCGGGGGACCCCCCGTCGGCCTGTGCCCTCCGGGCATCCGTTGTGGCACGATCGTTCCGGGGCGAAATAGCAGCCGCAAGGCGGCGTATCTCCTTTCATCGCCAACGAAAGACGTCGTTCCACTTGCGAAAATAATCAAAAAAGGAAGGCCCCCTTCGCGCCGGCGCGAAGGGGGCCTTCGGGCACCAAGACCCGCGCCGGCGATCAGACGCGCGCGGGCTGGAGATACTTCTCGGCGAGCACCTCGGCGATCTGGATCGCGTTGAGCGCCGCGCCCTTGCGGAGCTGGTCGCCGCACACCCAGAAGTTCAGGGCGTTCTCGGCGCTTTCGTCCTCGCGGATCCGGCCGACGTAGCAGTCGTCCTTCCCCGCGGCGAAGAGCGGCATCGGGTAGACGTTGTTCGCCGGGTCGTCCATCACCTGGCACCCCGGAAACTTCGCGATGAGCTCCCGCGCCTTCTCCCGCGTGATCTTCTTCTCCGTCTGGACGTTGACCGAGATCGAGTGGGCGGTCAGCACCGGCACGCGCACGGTCGTGCACGTCACGCGCAGGTCGGGGATCCCCATGATCTTGCGCCCCTCGTTCGTCATCTTCATCTCTTCCTTCGTGTAGCCGTTGTCGAGGAAGGCGTCGATGTGCGGGATGACGTTGAACGCGATCTGGTGCTTGAACGCCGCCACCTCCAGCTTCTCGCCCCTGGCGTACGCCTTCGTCTGGGCGATGAGCTCCGCCATCGCCTTGGCCCCCGCGCCCGAGGTCGCCTGGTACGACGACGCGACCACCCTCTTGAGCCTGCCGTAGTCGTGCAGCGGCTTCAGCGGCATGATCGCGATGATCGTCGTGCAGTTCGGGTTCGCGATGATCCCGCGCTTCCTGTACTCGCCGATCGCGGCCGGGTTGATCTCCGGGACGACGAGCGGGATGTCGGGCTCCATCCGGAACGCGGACGAGTTGTCGACCACGACCGCCCCCGACTCCCAGGCCGCCGGGGCGAACTCCTTGCTCCGGGACGCGCCCGCCGAGAACAGGGCGATGTCGATCCCCTTGAAGGCGGACTTCTGGAGCAGTTCGACGGGGACATCCTCGCCCTTGAACTTGAGCCGCTTGCCGACCGAACGCTCCGACGCCAGCAGCCGGATATTCTTCACCGGGAACTTGCGCTCCTCGAGGATTCGCAGCATCACTTCGCCGACCGCGCCCGTCGCCCCTGCCACGGCGACGTTGTAGCTCTTCGAGCTCATCGTCTCACCTCGTGCCCGCTCCCTTGGGAGCCGTATTGGTCCGGAGAGTCTGCCGCACCGTGTCGCCCATCTCCTTCGTGCCCACCTTCCGCACGCCCGGTCCCTCCCGGTAGATATCCCCGGTCCGGTGCCCGGCGGCGAGGACCCGCTCGACGGCGCCCTCGATCAGGGCGGCTTCCTCCGGCATGTCAAACGAATATCTTAGCATCATGGCGATCGAAAGTATCGTGGCAAGTGGGTTGGCGAGGCCCTTCCCCGCGATGTCGGGCGCGCTGCCGTGGATCGGCTCGTAGAGCCCGACCTTTCCCCCCAGGGAGGCCGACGGCAGCATCCCGATCGACCCCGTGATCATCGACGCCTCGTCGGTCAGGATGTCGCCGAAGAGGTTCGTCGTGACGACGACGTCGAACTG
>JBLNEU010000050.1:0-3934 GCA_050263015.1 Deltaproteobacteria bacterium
CCATGTTCTGGCCGCGGCCGCCGAAGCTGAAGCCGGCCACCGTCAGGAGGGAGTCGACCGCCTCCTTCTGCTCCCCGAGGAAGTGGCGCTCCACCTGCTCCAGCACCCTAATCGTCCGGTCCTGCGTCGCCCCGGGGGGAAGCTGGACCACGCCCATGAGGATTCCCTGGTCCTCGTCCGGCAGGAACGCCGTGGGCATGCGCCAGAACAGCAGCCCCATCGCGACGAGGATGACCCCGTAGATCGCCAGGACCCGGCCGGTGCGTCCGGCAAGGCGCCCCACGATCCCCTGGTAGTTGCTTCGGCCGCTGTCGAAGAGCCGGTTGAACCAGCCGAAGACCCAGGAGAACCGGCCGCCCTCGGCCGCCACGTGCCCCTTCGCCACCGGCTTGAGGATCGTGGCGCACAGCGCCGGCGTGAGGATGAGGGCCACCACGACGGAAAGGATCATCGACGTGACGATGGTGATCGAGAACTGCCGGTAGATGACGCCGGTGGAGCCGCCGAAGAACGCCATCGGGACGAAGACGGCCGAGAGGACCATGGCGATCCCGACCAGGGCGCCGGTGATCTGGTCCATCGACTTGCGCGTCGCCTCCTTCGGGGGGAGCCCCTCCTCGCTCATGATCCGCTCCACGTTCTCGACGACCACGATGGCGTCGTCCACGAGGAGGCCGATCGCGAGGACCATGGCGAACATGGTGAGCATGTTGATGGAGAAGCCGCAGGCGGCGAGCACGCCGAAGGTGCCCAGGAGCACCACCGGGACGGCGATCGACGGGATGAGCGTCGCGCGGAAGTTCTGGAGGAAGAGGTACATGACGACGATGACGAGGAGGATCGCCTCGGCGAGCGTCTTGATCACTTCCTCGATGGAGACCCTGACGAACGGCGTCGTATCGTACGGGTAGATCGCCTTGACGCCCGCGGGGAAGAACTGCGAGAGCTCCACCACCTTCTTCTTCACCGCGTCGGCCGTTTCGAGCGCGTTCGCCCCCGAGGCGAGGCGGATCGCCAGGCCGGAGGCGGGCTTCCCGTTGTAGCGTCCTTCGATCCCGTAGCTCTCCGTCCCGATCTCGGAGCGCGCCACGTCGCGCAGGCGAACCACGGATCCGTCGGGGTTGGTGCGGACGAGGATGTCGTCGAACTCCCCCGGCGTCTTGAGCAGCGTCTGGGCGGTGATGGTCGCCGTGATCTGCTGCCCCGCCGTGAAGGGAGTCCCCCCGAGCTGGCCGGCCGAGACCTGGGCGTTCTGCGCCTGCACGGCGGCGCGCACGTCCGCGACCGTGAGGCCGAAGCTCGCGAGGCGGTTCGGGTCGAGCCAGATCCGCATCGCGTACTGGGAGCCGAAGAGGTTGACCTCGCCGACGCCGGTGACGCGGGTGATCGGCTCCTGCACGTTCGCCGCCAGGTAGTCCGACAGGTCGTAGCGGCTCATCCTGCCGTCCTCGGAGACGAGCCCCACGATCATCAGGTAGTTCCGCGTCGACTTGACGACCTGGATTCCCTGCTGCTGCACCTTCTGGGGGAGGAGCGGCAGGGCGAGCTGGAGCTTGTTCTGCACCTGGACCTGGGCGATGTTCGGGTCGGTCCCCGCGTCGAACGTCAGCACGATGCTCGCGGCGCCCGACGAGTCGCTCGACGACGACATGTACCGCAGGCGGTCGATGCCGTTCATCTTCTGCTCGACGACCTGCGTCACCGTGTCCTCGACGGTCTTCGCGGAGGCGCCGGGGTACATGGCGTTGATGGCGATCTGGGGCGGGGCGATCGCCGGGTACTGGGAGACGGGGAGCCTGAAGATGGCGAGCCCGCCGGCGAGCATGATGACGATGGCGATGACCCAGGCGAAAATGGGGCGGTCGATGAAGAAACGTGCCACGTGGCTATCCTTTTCGGCTCGGCCCGGTCAGCCGCGTGGGGCCGCGGCGGGGCGGGATGGCGATACGGGGGACCCGGGCGCCGCAGGCGGCTTGGCCGGGGCCGGGGAGGGCGCGGCGGGGGGCGCCGCGGCGGGGGCCGCCGTCCCGAACGGGACGGGGCGGACCTGGACGCCGGGCTTCGCCTTCTGCAGCCCTTCCACGATGACCCGGTCGCCCGCCGCAAGACCCTTCTCCACGAGCCAGCTGTCGCCGACGACGCGCGACACTTCGAGGGTCCGGGACTCGACCTTGTCGCCCGCGCCCACCACCAGCGCCACGGCCTGTCCCGTGGAATCGCGCGTCACGCCGCGCTGCGGGACGAGGATTCCCCGCTCGTCGACCCCCTCTTCCAGCACGGCGCGCACGTACATCCCCGGGAGGAGGATCCCCTTCGGGTTGGGAAACACGGTGCGGATGGTGACCGACCCGGTTCCCGGGTTGACGGTGACGTCGGAAAACTTGAGCGTCCCGCCGGGATGGTACGCCGTCCCGTCCTCGAGGAACAGCTTCACGACCGCCCCCCGCGCGTCTTTCCTGAGCTTCCCGGCGGCGAGCTTCTCCCGGAGCTTCAGGAGATTCGCGCTCGACTGGGTCACGTCGACGTAGACGGGGTCGAGCTTCTGGATCGTGGCGAGGGCGGCGGGCTGGTTCGCCGTCACGAGCGCCCCGGTGGTGACGGTGGAGCGCCCGATGCGCCCCGCGATGGGCGCCGTCACCAGCGTGTGGGCGAGGTTGATCCGCGCGGAATCGAGGGCCGCCTTCGCCCCCTCGACCTCGGCCTCGGCCTGCCGGAGCGCGGCTTCGGCGTCGTCCGCGTCCTGGCGGCTCACCGCGTTGATCGCCACGAGTTCCTTGTATCTCTCCGCCTTCAGCAGTCGGGGCATCACGTTCGCCTCGGCCCGGGCCAGCGCCGCCTTGGCGCTCGCGTGGGCCGCCTGGTACGTGCTCGGGTCGATCTCGTAGAGCACGTCGCCCGCCTTCACGTCGGCTCCCTCCGTGAAGCGACGCTCCCGGATGATCCCCCCGACCTCGGGGCGCACCTCGGCCACGAGGAAGGCGGATGTCCTCCCGGGGAGCTCCGTCGTCAGCGTGACGCTCCGCGGCTCGATGGCCACGTATGCGACCTCGGCGGGAGGCGGGGGCCCCTTCGGGGCATTGGCCCCGGTCTGGTTGCAGCCGGCCAGGGCCGCGACGACCGGGAGCGCGGCCGCGATCAGTTTGAAGCGGTAACTTCCGGACATGGAAAACCTCTCGAATCGTTAGATTGACTGCTCGTTTCCCGGACGCCTGACCGCGTCCCAGCACGCCTCGACGGAGTCGGCGAGGAGCCGGTCGTCCAGGGTGACGAAGCCGAGCGCGGCGTCGCGGCAGATCTGCATCAGGGGGCCGAAGGCAAGGGCCATGAGGACCGGGACGGGAAGATCCTTCACGATCCCCTCCCGCTTCCCCTCCTCGAAAAGGTCGAGGACCAGGTTCCTGTCTCCCTTACCCAACATCTTTTCACGCCGGTGGTGCGCGCCGTAAGGAGAGTTCTGGAACTGCTCGATGAATCGGAACTCGCGGGGCGAGTCGACGAGGTACCGCATCAGCGTCCTGCCGACGTGGAGATATCGCTCCCGGACCGTCCCGCCTTCGGGGTAGCCGTTCCTGACGACCTCGTAGAGAACGTCCTCCAGGAAACGGAACGTCTCGACGATGAGGGCGTCCTTGTTCTCGAAGTACCGGTAGATGGTTCCCGCCGCGACGTCGGCGCGCTCGGCCACGGCCGCCATCGGGGCGCCGTGGAAACCGTGCTCCGCGACCAGGTCCAGGGCCGCGTGGATCACGGCGAAGCGCTTGTCTTCCTTGTCGAACCCGGTCCTTTTCAAGAGCAGATCCCCGCCGGAATGAACATTCATTCCAATATGTGCCTGGCTGAACTCCCTGTCAAGCCGTTTCGCCGGGGCCGGCGGCACGCCGGTGACCTTGGCGGCCTTTTGGCGTGGAAAAACTGCGGGAAAACGGCCGTGTCC
>JBLNEU010000051.1:0-6025 GCA_050263015.1 Deltaproteobacteria bacterium
CCTCGCGTCGGGGAGGCACGCGGTGTTCGTCCTCCACGGCATCACGGGCTCGGGCAAGACCGAGGTCTACCTGCGCGCGGTCGAGCAGGCGCGCCTGACCGGGCGCCAGTCGATCTTCCTCGTCCCCGAGATCGCCCTGACTCCCCAGCTCCTGGGGCGCGTCAGGGCCCGGTTCGGGGACAGGGCGGCGGTCCTCCACAGCGGCCTGTCCCCCGCCGAGCGGCTGGCCCAGTGGCGCAAGGTCCGGGCGGGGGACGTCTTCCTTGCCATCGGCGCGCGGTCGGCGATCTTCTCCCCCTTCGCGTCGCCCGGGCTCATCGTCGTCGACGAGGAGCACGACGCGGCCTACAAGCAGGAAGACGGCATCCGCTACCAGGCGCGGGACCTCGCCCTGCTGCGGGGAAGGATGGAGGACGCCGTGGTCCTGCTGGGCTCCGCGACGCCCTCCGCGGAGTCGATGCGTCTCGCGGCGACGGGGGGTGCGACGCTTTTGCCCCTTCCGGAGAGGATCGGCTCGATGGGGCTCCCGGGGATCGCGGTCGTGGATCTCGGCGGTATGGCGGGCCGGCGGGGGGCCGACCGCTATTTTTCCCCCGATCTCGAGACCGCGATCGACGAGACGCTCTCCCGGGGGGAGAAGGCGATGCTGTTCCTCAATCGCCGCGGCTTCGCCCCGGCGCTCACCTGCCTCGACTGCGGGACGACGGTGCTGTGCCGGAACTGCAAGGTCTCGCTCACCTTTCACCAGCAGGACGAGGCGCTCCTTTGCCACTATTGCGGCGCGAAGGAGGCCGCTCCCGAGAAGTGCGCCGCATGCGGCTCCCACAAGGTCGCGCAGGTGGGGATCGGGACGGAGCGCCTGGTCGCCTGGGCCGCGAAGCGGTGGAAGGAGGCCCGGGTTGCCCGGCTGGACTCCGACCTCTCGCGGCGCAAGGGGTCGTACGCCGACGTCCTGTCCCGGATGCAGCGCGGCGAGGTGGACATCCTCGTGGGCACCCAGCTCATCGCCAAGGGGCACGACTTCCCCGAGGTGACGTTCGTCGGGGTGCTGCTCGCCGACCTTTCCCTGACCTTCCCCGACTTCCGCTCAGCGGAGCGGACCTTCCAGATCCTGACACAGGTGGCGGGGCGCGCGGGGCGGGGCGACCGGCCGGGGAAGGTCATCGTCCAGACGCTGTCGCCGGACAACCTCTGCATCCGGATGGCGGCGTCGCACGATTTCCACGGCTTCATGCGCGCCGAGCTCTCCGAGCGGGAGGCGCTCGGTTATCCCCCGTACGGCCGCATGCTGCTCCTGCGCCTGTGGGGACCGAAGCTCGAGCGGGTCCGGCAGGCGGCGGAGGACGCGGCCGACGCGCTCCGCGCGCCGGTCGCCGCGCACGGGATTCGGCTCCTGGGGCCCGCCCCCTCGCCCATCTCCCTCGTCCGGAAGAAATACCGGTACCAGATCCTTCTCAAGATGCCCCCCCGGTTCCCCGTGGGCGACGTCTTCCCGCCACTCCTGCGCCCCCTGCGCGATCTCGCCAGGAAAGCGGGCGTCCGCCTCGAGGCCGACGTCGACCCTTACCACTTCATGGTCTGAAAAGTTCAGGCCTCGAAACCCGCCCCTTTCAGCCGTCAGGGGGTACGGGTCTTGCCGTCTCCCGGGGCAAACCTGGCACAGGGAGGTGGGCCATGCGGGTGCATTACGTGTTGAATCACGGTGGGACGCCGGAATCGAAGCTTGCGGACGTGGAGATCCATTTCGAAGAGGGTCTGCTTGCCGGACTCAAGCTCGTCGGATGTTCGGTCTGGCGATCGAAAAAGGGGGAGGGGCCGACGGTCCTCGTCCCCTCGCGGTCGTACGCGACGGCGGGGGGCGTCCGATACTACGAGCTGCTGCGGCCGTCGGAGGAGGGTGGCGCACCCGAAGACGGTGCGGGGAAGCTCGCCGTCCGGAACTTCAAGCAGTATGTCCGGGACGAATTCATGAAGATCGCCGGGCTGCCGGAAGAGGGGATCGCCAAGACGGGGAGGTCCTCGGCCGCG
Source organism: Deltaproteobacteria bacterium (assembly GCA_050263015.1). Lineage (GTDB taxonomy): Bacteria > Desulfobacterota > Deferrimicrobia > Deferrimicrobiales > Deferrimicrobiaceae > JBLMWX01. Next base: position 2,029 of record JBLNEU010000051.1, read on the forward strand.
AAGTGAGCGGGGGCGGACCGGGGGCGGGGCGACAGCGGGACCGTCGTTCCGGGCGACCTGCGCCGGAAAACACGCCGTTCGAGGCGGTCCGGGGTTCTTACGCGAGCAAGGCCTCGAGCCGGTCGACGGCGATGTGGAGCGCCTCCTGCGGGGACCGGCTGTACCGCTTGCGCGCCAGGCGCAGCAGACCGATGAGGTTGTCGCCCCGCTCCTTCGTGCGCCGCTCCACGACATGGCCGATCGGGACCCTGGTCTTCCTCACGTAATCCACCCTGTAAACGGTGACCTGTTTCATCCTCCTCCCGTCGCTGGTAGGGATGCGCGTCGCTCCGTTGGCTCTACCATAATTGAAACGGGAAGAAAAAAACAGGTGAAATGAGCCCGATTCCGGACCTAAAATCAATCTTCGCGAATTCTCACGCGGGGGTTGGGGATGTCTGAAGCGGGGAGGAAGGTCGCCGAGGCGACGGCGCAGCGCGCCGCCGTCTACGCCCATCTCTTCGGCGTTCTGCGGGAAAAGCTCGGGGAGGAACGGGCCGTCGCGCTCATGTCGGAGGCGATCCGGGCGCACGGGCGGGAGAAGGCGTCGAAGGCGTATTCGGAAGCCGCGCGGTCCGGGGACCTCCGGCAGGCGGCCCGGGAGTTCGCCTCGCCCGACCCGTTCAAGCAGTTCCAGTTCGCCCCGCGGATCGTGTCGGCGTCGGAAGACGAAGCCGTGATCGCCATGTCCCGGTGTCCCCTCGTGGACCAGTGGACGGCGATGGGGCTGCCGGCCGCCGACGTTGCGACGCTGTGCCGGATCGCGCGCTCGGTCGACTTCGGGACGTGGGAAGAAGCGCTAGGCTTCGGCCTCGCGTTTGAAGGGACCCGCGGCGACGGGAACGACGAATGCGTGCTCCGGGTGGGAAAAAGGAAGGCCAAGGAGTGACCGATGAAGACCCGTGACGTCCATTTCCTCATCATGGTGGCCGCGGTCATCAGCCTGCTCCTCGTCCTCTCGTTCACCGGTCGCCAGCGGTTCCTGACCCGATCGGAGCCCCACCTCAAGGCCGCCTCCGACGCGGAATGCTTCTCCTGCCACGACGACGGGAAGACGTTCCCGATGACCAAGGATCATCCCCTCCGGAAGAAGAACTGCCGCCAGTGCCACCGGCTCGAAAGACGGTAGCCGCGGCCGCCGGGCGAGGACCGCTCCTCGGGGCGCACGTGTCGGTCGCGGGCGGGCTCGCGACGGCGCCGGAGCGGGGAAGGACGATCGGCGCGGACGTCATCCAGATCTTCTCCAAGCACAACACCCGGTGGATGGGAAAGGCGCTCGAGGCGGACGAAGCCCGCGCCTTCCGCGAGGCGTCCGCGCGGACGGGAGTCCCGGCGGCGGCCGTCCATTGCGCCTACCTCATCAACCTCGCATCCTCGAAGGAGGCGGTCCGGACCCGTTCCCTGTACGCCCTGGAGGACGAGGCGTCGCGGGCCTCGATGCTCGGCATCCCGTACCTGGTGATGCACCCGGGCTCCTGCGGCGACGATCCCGAGGAGGCGGGGATCGCCCGGATCGCGTCGGCCCTCAAGGCATTCGGCCGGTTCCCGGCGGGGCTGTCGCTCCTTCTCGAGAACACGGCGGGGCAGGGCAGCTCGATCGGACGCACGATGGAGCAGATCCGGAGAGTTCTCGACGCCGCGGGGGCGCCGCCCGACGTCGCGGTCTGCCTGGACAGCGCGCACCTTTTCGAGGCGGGTTATGATATAGCGAGCGAGGCGGGGTGGCGCGCCTTCCTCGACGAACTCGGGCGGTCCGGGATCCTTCCGCGCGTCCGGATGTGGCATCTGAACGACTCGAAGACCGCGGGCGGCAGCCGGGTGGACAGGCATTTCCACATCGGCGAGGGGACGATCGGTCTGCCCGCGTTCGGACGGATCATGGCCCACCCGGGGTTCCGCGCGCTGCCCATGGTCATCGAAACGCCGAAGGACGGCGCGGACGAGTTCGAGATGGACGCCAGGAACCTGGCGGTCCTCAGGAAACTGCGCTAAGGAGACGGGGGAGATGGACTTCGAGGCGATCACGGCCCTGGCGAAGCACCACAAGCAGGTCTTCGGCAGGATCGTCAAGTGCGAGATGTACAAGCTGGAGGACGGCAGGGTCCTGGCCCTGACGCGGATGCACGACGACTTCCACGACATGAACCTCGCGATCCTGCTCGACGGCACGTACCACATCGAGGAGATCGCCGGGAAGATGGACCGCATCCCGTACCCGATCTGCGAGAAGAAGCCGCTCGAGATTCTCGCCGCCCTGAAAGGGGTCGGCGTCATGGAGCGGGGCGGCTTGCGGAAGATCAAGGAGCGCATCCCGCGGAACCTGGGGTGCACGCACGTGTACGAGATGCTGGAGTCCACGTTCCGGGCGATCTTCGTCGGCTCGTACCGGATCACCGACGCCAAGTGGGAGGGGATCCTCGACCTGGAGATGGACGAGCACCGGCAGCTCGGCGTCAAGTCGCCGCTGCTGGGCGACAGCTGCTACGCCTTCAACACGTCCTCGGTGGACGAGGAGACGTTTTCCCGCGCCGTGAGGAAGGTCGAGGATGCGCAGAAGAAGATGAGGGCGATCGAGGCTGTCAAGCGGGGAGACTGACGCGAAGCGTCTGGTTTTCAACAGCGCGGAGTCCCGCGCCACTGGGTGACTCTGAAGGGGTTCGTCGCCGGGGACGATGGCGGTAGCGGGGCGAAGCGTCGGATTTTCAACAGCGCGGAGTCCCGCGCAAGCGGGGCGCAAGCGGGGCTGGAGAGGGGCGAAGCGTCCGGTCGTCGGCTGCGTCCCGCGAAGACGGGGCGGAAAGGGAGGACGATGGGTTCGGAAAAGCGGAGTCTGACGTATTTCGCGCGACGGAGTTCCGGGCAAGCGGGGCGGATCGAGCGGCTCGCCGGGATTCTCGTCAACCATTCGGTCAAGGCGAAGAAGGGCGAGATCGTCCGGATCTCGTGCGGGGACCTCGCCAGGCCGCTCGCGCTGGCGGTGTACCGGGAGGTGCTCCGCGCCGGAGCGCACCCGCTCTGGAACGTCGGGTTCGAGGACGCCCAGCGGATCTTCTTCGAGGAGGCGTCCGCCGCTCAGATCGCGCACACGCCGCCGACGAAGCTCCTCGAGGCGAAGCGGATCGACGCCGACGTGGTCATCCTCGCGCCGGCGAACACGCGGCACCTGTCCCACGTCGCGCCGCGGAAGATGGCGGAGCGGCGCAAGGCGCTCAAGCCCGTCTCCGAGGTCGTCCTGCGCCGCGTCCGGTGGGTGCTGACCAACTTCCCGACCGAGGCGCTCGCGCAGGAGACGGACATGGCCCTGCCCGAGTACGAGCGCTTCTACTATCGCGCCGTGGACCAGGACTGGCCGGCGATGGCGCGGATGTTCGCGCGGTCGAAGGCGATCCTCGAGCGGGCCCGCACGGTCCGGATCGTGGGCAGGGAGACCGACCTCACCTTCTCGATCGCGGGACGCAAGGCGATCCCGTGCGCGGGCGAGTACAACATGCCCGACGGCGAGATCTTCACGGCCCCCGTGGAATCCTCGACGGACGGGACGATCTTCTTCGAGTTCCCCGCCATCGCCGGGGGCCGCGAAGTCTCGGGGATCCGCCTGACGTTCCGCAAGGGGAAGGTGGTCGAGGCGGCGGCGGAGAAGAACGAGGCGTACCTCAAGGAAATGCTCGCGGCCGACCCGGGAGCCTGCCGGCTGGGAGAATTCGGGATCGGCGCGAACGCCGGCGTGACGCGGTTCACCCGCGACATCCTGATGGACGAGAAGATGGGCGGGACGATCCACCTCGCCGTCGGCCGCTCGTACCCGGAGTCGGGCGGGAAAAACGATTCGGCCGTCCACTGGGACATGATCAAGGACCTGCGGGCGAGCGGAGAGCTCTATCTCGACGGGAGGCCGGTCCTGCGCAGCGGCCTCCTCTTCGGGAAGACGCCCCCCGGGATGCGTAGCGCAAGGTAGTTC
>JBLNEU010000052.1:0-13393 GCA_050263015.1 Deltaproteobacteria bacterium
CGGACCTTCGGCGACGCGGTCGCGCTCGACGGCGTCACGCTGTCGGTGGCCCCGGGCGAGATCTTCGGACTCGTCGGGCCCGACGGGGCGGGCAAGTCGACGCTCATGCGACTGCTCGCCGGGATCCTCAACCCCACGGGCGGGGAGGCGTGGGTGGCGGGGCACTCGGTGCGGGCGGACCCCGGAGCCATCCACCGCGAGATCGGCTACATGAGCCAGCGATTCGGCCTGTATCCCGATCTCTCCGTCGTCGAGAACATCCGGTTCTACGCCGATCTCTACGGCGTTGCGCGGCGGGCCCGCCAGGAGCGGATGGACGCGCTCCTGGCGTTCGCGGGGTTGACCCCTTTCAGGCGGCGGCTGGCGGGGAACCTCTCCGGCGGGATGAAGCAGAAGCTCGGGCTCGCGTGCGCCTTGGTCCACGCCCCGAAGGTCGTCCTCCTCGACGAGCCGACCAACGGCGTCGACCCGGTCTCCCGGCGGGATTTCTGGCGGATCCTGTACGGCCTCCTGGCGGAGAAGGTCACGGTGTTCATGTCCACCGCCTACCTCGACGAGGCGGAGCGGTTCGGGCGCGTGGCGCTTCTGCACCGGGGGCGGCTGCTCTCGGTCGGGACCCCGGACGAGGTCAAGGCCCTCTTCCGGGGAGCCATCCTCGAGGTGCGGGCCGCCGACCCGAGGAGAGCCGCGGCGGCCTTGCGGCGCGCCTTCCCCGACTCGGCCGTCGGCCTGTTCGGGGAGCGGGTCCACGTGGCGACCCGGGCCCCGGACGAGACGGTCCCGGCCGCCGAGCGGGCGCTGCGGGAGGCGGGGATCGCCTTCTCGCCGATCCACGCAGTCGCGCCGTCCCTCGAGGACGTCTTCGTCTCGGTTCTTCCCGACCGGGAAAGGACGAGCCCGTGAGCGCGGAAGAAAAGGCCCCTTCCGTCTCCGTGCGGGAGATCACGAAGCGGTTCGGCGACTTCACCGCCGTGGACCGGATCTCCTTCGACGTCCGCGCCGGGGAGATCTTCGGGCTCCTCGGTCCCAACGGGGCGGGCAAGTCGACGACGATCCGGATGCTCTGCGGCATCCTCTCCCCCACGTCGGGCGGCGGGACCGTCGCGGGATTCGACATCGCCTCCGCGCCCGAGCGGGTCAAGCAGCATATCGGGTATATGTCCCAGCGCTTCTCCCTCTACGAGGACCTGACCGTCGAGGAGAACATCGACTTCTACGGCGGCATCTACCGGATCCCGCCGGGGCGCAAGGCGGCGCGCAAGGAGTGGGTCATCGGGATGGCGGGGCTCGCGGACCGCCGCTCCGCGCTGGCGGGCGCCCTGCCCGGCGGGTGGAAGCAGCGGCTCGCGCTGGGATGCGCCATCCTCCACGAACCCCCGGTCCTCTTCCTGGACGAACCGACTTCCGGGGTCGACCCGATCAGCCGGCGGAATTTCTGGGAGCTGATCCACGGGCTGGCCGCGGGCGGCGTCACCGTCTTCGTGACGACCCATTACATGGACGAAGCGGAATATTGCGACCGTCTGGGGCTCGTCTACCGGGGCGAGCTCGCGGCGCTGGGGACGCCGGGGGAGCTTAAGACCCGGTCGATGGCCGAGGAGGTCGTGGAGATCGTGTGCGACCGGCCGCAGGACGCCGTCGGAGCCGTCGCGGCGGTGCCGGGCGTCCGGGGGGCGGCCCTGTTCGGGCGGGGAATCCACGCGACGGTCGGCCGGGCCGACGCGACGGTCCCCGCCATACGGGAAACGCTCGCGGCCCGGGGCGTCGCCCCGGGCCGGATCGAACGCGTCGCGCCGACGCTGGAGGACGTCTTCGTCTCCCTGGTCGAGGACCGGGACCGGCGCGGGGCGCCCGTCCGGGAGGTGTCGGGATGAATCTCGTCCGCGTCGCCGCCGTGGCCCGCAAGGAGTTCCTCCACGTCCGGCGCGATCCCCGCAGCCTCGGCATGGCGATCGCCATCCCGATGCTCCTGCTCATCCTGTTCGGTTATGCGCTGACGCTCGACGTGGACAGGGTCCCGCTGGCGGTCTGGGACCGGAGCGGCACCCCGGAGAGCCGGGATCTGGTCGGCCGGTTCGAGGGGTCCCGGTTCTTCGACGTCCGCCTTCGCGCGGGCGCTTACGCGGAGATCGATCGGGCGATCGAGGTGCGGACGGTCGTCGCCGCTCTCGTCGTCCCGGAGGGGTTTGCGCGGGATCTGGCGTCGGGCCGGGCGGCTCCCGTGCAGCTGCTGGTCGACGGCTCCGATTCCAACACGGCGACATTCGCGCTGGCCTACGCCGAGGCGGTCGTCAGGGCCTTTTCGCGCGAGGCGGTCGTCCGGCAGGCAGGCCTGTCCGGTGCGCGGTCGCCGGCCGACCCCCTGGAGATGCGCGCGCGCGTCTGGTTCAACGAGGAGCTCGAGTCGAAGAACTACATCATCCCCGGGCTCATCGCCGTCATCATGATGGTCATCGCGGCCCTTCTCACATCGCTCACCGTGGCCCGGGAGTGGGAGCAGGGGACGATGGAGCAGCTGGTCGCCACCCCGGTCCGCCCGCACGAGCTCGTCCTCGGGAAGCTTGCGCCGTACTTCGCCCTCGGCATGCTCGACGTCGTCATCGCCGTGGGGATGGGGGAGTTCCTCTTCCGCGTCCCCCTGCGCGGAAGCGTGGCGCTGCTGTTTGCCGTCTCCGCCGTCTTCCTCGTCGGGGCCCTGTCGATGGGGATGCTCATCAGCATCACGACGAAGTCGCAGCTTCTCGCGACGCAGCTCGCCATGGTGCTCACCTTCCTTCCGTCGTTCCTTCTGTCGGGATTCATGTACGCCATCGGGAACATGCCGGCGCCGATCCGGGCGGCGACGCACGTCATCCCCGCCCGCTACTTCGTCTCGATCCTCAAGGGGATCTACCTCAAGGGAGTCGGGCTTCCGGTGCTCGCGGGCGAGGCCGCCCTCCTGTCGGCGTTCGGCGCGGGGGTGGTCCTGCTCGCGACCCGCAAATTCCGGAAGACGCTGGCCTGAAGAGCGGGGGCGCCGCATGGCCGAGAGACTCCGCCGGATGCTCGTCAAGGAGTTCCTCCAGGTCCTCCGCGACCCGCGGATGCGCCTGATGATCTTCCTCATGCCCCTGATCCAGGCGATGGTCTTCGGCTACGCCGTCAGCACCGACGTGCGCGATGTGCCCACGGCGGTCGTCGATTTCGACCGGAGCCCTGCGTCGCGGGAGCTCCTCGCGCGTTTCGCCGGGTCGGGGTATTTCCGGTTCGTCGCGCCTGCCGCCGACGCGGGCGGCGCGGAGCGGCTCCTCGACCGGGGCGAGGCGGTGGCGGTCCTGCGCATCGACGGCGGCTTCGAGGAGGACATCAAGGGCGGGCGCACGGCCCGCCTCCAGGTGATCGTGGACGGGACCGACTCGAACACCGCCGGGATCGTCCTCGACTACGCGGGCCGGATCGCGGGGGCCTTCTCGGACCGGCTCCTCCTCGACCGGCTCTCCCGCCGCGGGGGGTCGCCCCCGCGGCCCGCCGGGGTCGTCCTCGTCCCGCGCGCCTGGTTCAACGATAACCTCGAGAGCCGCAACTACTACGTGCCCGGGGTGATCGCGATGATCGTCATGCTGATCACCCTGATGCTCACGAGCATGGCGGTCGTCCGGGAGAAGGAGATCGGGACGATCGAGCAGATCCTCGTCTCCCCGATCACCCCCGCCGAGTTCATCCTGGGCAAGACGATCCCCTTCGCCCTCATCGGCTACGCGGACGTCGTCCTCGTCGCGGGGATCGGCGTCTACTGGTTCGACGTCCCGATCCGGGGGAGCGTCCTTCTCCTCCTCGGCGCCACGACGCTCTACCTGATGACGACGCTCGGGATCGGGCTCCTCATCTCCACGGTGAGCCGCACGCAGCAGCAGGCGATGATGACGGTCTTCTTCGTCTACCTGCCGGCGGTCCTCCTGTCGGGCTTCATGTTCCCCATCGCGAACATGCCGAAGGCGGTGCAGCTCCTGACCTACGCGAACCCGCTGACGCACTTTCTCGTCGTGGTGCGGGGGATCTTTCTCGCCGGGTCGGGAGCGCGGACGCTGTGGCCCCAGATGGCGGCGCTGCTCGTCATCGGCGCCGCGACGCTCGCGGTCGCCGTGCGGCGGTTCCGGAAGACGTCGGCGTAGGCATCCGGGCGATGTGCATATATCCACAAGCGTTGATATAGATCAAGGCGGGCGGCGTCGCAATTCCGGATACTGGCCGCAGCAACGACGGAGACGCGGGAGGGCCGGACGATGAAGGCGACGAGAGAGCTCAAGGAGGAGCACGGCGGGATCAAGGTGATGCTGGCGATCCTGGGGAAGGTCTGCGACCGCCTCGATGCGGGGCAACCGGTGGACCGGGGGCATCTCGACGGGATCCTCGAATTCCTCAAGGTGTTCGTCGACAAGTGCCACCACGCCAAGGAGGAGGATCATCTCTTTCCGGCGATGGAGAAGGCGGGGATTCCGAGGGAAGGGGGGCCGATCGGAGTGATGCTCATCGAGCACCAGGCGGGACGGGACTTCATCCGCGGGATGGCGAATGCGGCCGGGGCCATGTCCGAAGGCGACCCCGGCGCGGCGAAGCGGTTCGTCGCGAACGCCCGGAGCTACACGGACCTCCTGCTGCAGCACATCGACAAGGAGGACAACATCCTCTACCCGATGGCGGAAGCCCGGCTCCCCGGGGATGCGGACGGGACGCTCGCGGCGGAGTTCGAGCGGGTCGAGGAGGAGCGCGTGGGACACGGCAGGCACGAGGAGTTCCACCGGATGATGGACCGGCTGAAGTCGATCTACGGAGTCTGAATCCGGCGTCTTGCGGCAACCGGGCGACAACATCGTGGAGACAGGGAGGAAACGGGATGAAAGCCATGGCAAAGTGGGGGTTCGCGGCGGCGGCATTCGTGTTTCTCGTCATCGGAACGGCGGGCAGCGCCCTGGCGCATTGCGACACGCTGGACGGGCCGGTCGTGACGCTGGCCCGGCAGGCGCTGGAGAAGGGGGACGTGACGATCGTCCTGCCGTGGGTGGCGAAGGAGAAGGAGGGCGAGGTCCGGAAGGCGTTCGATCTCGCGGCGGCAGTCCGCGGCAAGGGCAAGGCCGAGAAGGAGCTCGCGGACGCATACTTCTTCGAGACGCTCGTGCGGGTGCACCGCGAGGGCGAGGGGGCGCCGTACACGGGTCTCAAGCCGGCGGGACTCGACCTGGGACCGGCCATCCCCGCCGCCGACAAGGCGCTCGAGACCGGCAATCCAAAGCCGCTTCTCGAACTGGTCAACGCGAAGGTTCACGACGGAATCCACAAGTATTACACTGAAGCCAAGGAGAGAAAGGCGCACGCGGGCGAGAGCGTGGAAGCTGGCCGGGCCTACGTCCAGGCCTACGTGCCGTACCTGCACTTCGTCGAACGGCTCTACGAGGGCGCCACGACCCCGATCGCGCACGGGACGGGGGAGGGGGCCCACGGAGCGCAAGGCCATCCCGAGCCGGCCTCGGGCGAACCGGAACACGCGCACTGAACGCGAGCCGACGGGGGGCGGCGTCCGCCGTCCCCCGGCCGGATCCTTGTCGCGGCCGTAACCCGGTGAGAAACGCGGGTTAAGGGGCCAGGGAGGGGATCATGGGCTACCTCATTCTGGGAGGCGGCGCCGCGGGAATCGCGGCGGCCGGGGCGATCCGCAAAAGGGATAAATCCGGAAAGATCGTCATCGCGACCGAGGAGACGGCGGCGCCTTACCTGAGACCGCTTCTGCCGGATCTCATCTCCGGGGACGCGGACGCCGAATCCATCAAGGACCCGCAGGGCGAGGGGCTCGCCGGCCTGGGGATCGACGTCCGCAAGGGGAAGCGGGCCGCGAAGGTCGACGCGCAGAAGAACAAGGTGGCGTTCACGGACCGGAGTTCGGAGACGTACCAGGTCCTCCTCGTCGCCACCGGGGGAAAGCCCGTCGTGCCGCCCGCGCTTGCCAGGGCGGAGAGGACCGTGATTCCCTTCGATTCGCTCGCCGACACGGTGCGGATCCGGGAGCGAGCGGGGCATCCCGGCGCCTCGGTCGTCTACGGCCCGGGGTATCTCGCCATGGAGGCGTGCCGCGTCCTGAAAAAAGCGGGGCGCGACGTGGTCTGGATCAAGCCGGGCCAGCCGCGGTTCGGAAACCCGATCGCGGGGGAATTCGAGGCGAGCGTCATCAACCAGATCCAGGAGCGGGGAGTCCGGCTCAAGGACGGCGCCGAGGTCGTCGCGCTCGAGGAGAGCGCGAAGGAGGCGGCGCTCGTCCGCACGGGCGACGGCGAATCGATCCGCTGCGCAGTAATCGTCGTCGCCACCGAGCGGCTCCCCTCCATCGCGTTCCTCGAGGGAAGCGGCGTCAAAGTCGGCACGGGGGTCCTGGTCGACGACTATCTCCGGACCAACGTGCCCAACATCTTCGCCGCCGGCGACTGCGCCGAGCTGCGCGACGCGAAGACCGGGAAGACCCACATCAACTTCGGCTGGCGAAGCGCCATCAAGCAGGGACGGCTCGCCGGGGAGAACATGGCCGGCGGCGGAAAGCTCTACACGGGGAAGCAGGAGGATTACCTCTGGCTCCTCTTCGGCGCTCCGCTCACGGATCGCATCGGGTAGGGCGGCGCGGAAAGTGGTCGCCGGCACCTCACGGAGGCCGCGTTGAACGTCGTCCTGTCCGCGCTCCTGGCGTTCGTGGCCGTTGCCCTCTTCCCGGCCTCCGTCCGGGCGACGGAGGCGTTCGCGGAGCGAACCGGCAAGGCGTGCGGAGAGTGCCACGTCGATCCGTCGGGCGGAGGGGCGCTCACCCGCGAGGGCGCGGCGTACCGGCACGAGGAAACCGGGAACGTCGCGGCGACTCCCCCGGCCCCCGGCCGGCGCCTCGCGAGGTTCATCGCCGGGTTCCTCCACCTGTCCGTCGCGGTCCTGTGGTTCGGGACCATCCTTTACGTGCACCTGCTCCTCAAGCCGGCGTACGCGGCGCGGGGGCTCCCGCGGGGAGAGCTCTTCGTCGGGTGGATATCGATCGTCCTGATCGCCGTTACGGGGGCGATCCTGACCGTTCTGCGCGTTCCGTCGCTCCACGCCCTTTTTCACACCCGGTTCGGCGTCCTCCTGACCGTCAAGATCGCGCTGTTCCTCGTCATGGTGACCACGGCCGTCATCGTCACCTTCGTCGTGGGGCCGAAGCTGAAGCAGAGACGGCAGGCGGGGGACGCCTCGAAGAAGGACATGAAGGCCGAGGAGCTGTCGCGCTTCGACGGAAAGGAGGGGCGGCCCGCCTATTTTGCGCACGGGGGCGTGATCTACGACGCGACGTCGAGCAGGCTCTGGAAAGGCGGGAGCCATGTGGGGAAGCACCTTGCGGGCTTCGACCTGACCGACGCGCTCCGCCTCGCGCCCCACGGAGCGGACCGGTTCGCGTCGCTGCCCGTCGTCGGGAAGCTCGTCGCGACGGAAGCGCCTCCGGAGCGGCCGTTCCACGAAAAGGGCTTCTACTTCATGACGTACCTCAACCTGGGGCTCGTCGTCGCCGTCCTGCTCGTCATCGCCCTCTGGCGGTGGTGGTAGGATGCGCCCCCGGGATCGGGGCGAGCGTTCGTCGGCCGGCATTCCTGGGGATCCGCGCGTCCGGGCGGGCATCGTATCTGGTACGATGACTCAGGACCGGGGAGATCCGAACCCCGGGGAGGGCGCGATGGATCGCATGTTCTCCGATCGGATCGAGACGGGGGAGTGGACGGCGCCGGCCGCGGAGCTCGTGGGGTTCCGGCCCATTTCATTCGGGGACGGGAATGCGGTCTTCGAGATGGAAGCCGACGGGCGACACCACAATCCGATGGGAACCGTCCACGGCGGCATCCTGTGCACGCTGGCGGACTCGGCGATGGGGTTCGCGTTCGCCTCGACGCTCGGGCCGGGCGAGTCGTTCACGACCCTCGAGGTCAAGGTGAACTACCTCCGCCCCGTCTTCGCGGGGAAGCTCGTCGCCGCCGCGCGGGTGGTGCACCGGGGGAAGCTCGTAGGCCTGGTGGAGTGCGACGTGGCGACAGCGGAAGGAAAGCTCGTGGCGCACGCCACCTCGACGTGCCAGGTCCTGCGTGGAGAGGCCGCGCGCGGCCGATGATCGCCAGGTCGATCCTGCTCGCCGCGTTCGGCGCCGCCATGGGCTTCGTCGAGGCGGCCGTCGTCGTCTACCTGCGGGCCGTGATCGGGGCCGGGCCGCTCTTCCCGATGAAGGACCTGCCCCCGCTCCTCCTGTCGATCGAGATCGGCCGCGAGGCGGCGACGCTCGTCATGCTCGTCTTTGTCGCGGTCCTTTCGGTCCGCGGCGCCGCGCGCCGGATGGGAGCGTTCCTTCTGCTGTTTTCCTCCTGGGACGCCTTCTACTACCTCTGGCTCAGGATCGCGACCGGATGGCCCGACGGAGTCGGCGACTGGGACATCCTCTTCCTGATTCCCCTTCCGTGGGTCGGCCCGGTCTGGTCGGTCCTCGTCATCTGCGCGGGGATGGCCGCGTTCGCCATCCTCTTCCTCCGGATGCCGGCGGAAGCGTCCTTCTCCCCCGGGCTTTGGGGATGGGTCTGCGGAGTCGTCGGCGTGGCCATCGTCGTCGCGACCTACATCCTCGAATGGGCGAAGATCGATTACGGCCGCGGCGTTCCGTCCGACTTCTCGCTGGGGTCCTACGCGGCCGGCATCGCGCTGCTGGCCGCCGCGGGTTCGGTGGCGGTCCGGAGCTCGAAGTCCGCCTGGCGCCGGGACCGGATCCTTTAGAGGCCCGCGGGGAGGCAACCAGCCGCCCCCTGCCGACATCTTTCAATAAAGGAATATCCGGGGTCGTTCCCTAAAGGGAGGCAGCGCAGTGGACTGGTTGTCCGCGTTCATCGTCCGTTTCGGAGGCGCCGCGCTTTTCCTGTTCTCGTTCGTGGAGATGATGGGAGCGCCGTTTCCGGCGTTCGCGGTGTTCGTCCTTGCCGGGGCGCTCGCCGCCGCGGGGACGGGATCGGTCGCGGGATCGGTGGCGGGCGCGGTCCTCGGGGCGATCGTCGCTGACCTCATCTTGTACGGGGCCGGACGGTGGCGCGGGCGGGCGCTTCTGTCCGCGCTGTGCCGGGTGACTCTCAATCCCGACGCGTGCGTGGACCGGACCGAGTCGGCCTTTCGCCGCCGCCGAAACGCGACGCTCCTGTTTTCCAAGTTCCTCCCCGGCGTGAACACGATGGTGCCGCCGCTGGCGGGCGTTGCGGCCCTTCCCCTTCCCCGGTTTCTCCTCCTCGACTTCCTCGGGACGCTTATGTGGGCCGCCGGCGGGGTCGGTCTGGGGTGGCTCTTCGGCACCGGGATGGCGTCCCGGGTCCGCGCGATGCACGGATTCCTCGGGTGGGCGATCGTCGCGGGCGTGGCCGCCTACTTCGTCTGGCATGTCGGGTACCGGATCTACCTGACGCACCGGTTTTCCGTGCCGCGGCTCGAGCCCGAGGAGCTGCACCGGAGGATGTCCGATGGTGACGGCGTCGTCGTCCTCGACCTGCGCAGCGACGCGGCCTACGACGGCTCGCCCGTGATGGTCGCCGGCGCAGTCCGCGTCCGCCCGGCCTCCTTCCACCGGTACGCCCACGAGCTGCCCCGGGACCGCGATCTCGTCTTCTACTGCACCTGACCGGGCGAGGCCACCAGCGCCGGTCTGGCGCGGATCCTCATCAAGCGGAAGTACGAGAGAGTGAGCGCCCTCCGGGGCGGATTCGATGCCTGGCTCCACAGGGGGCTTCCCACCCAGCCGGCGCTGTCGCAATCCGCTTGACGGGACCCAAGGGGCGGATTATATTTCTTTTCTGCCGTTTTCACGTTCCCTGGTAGCTCAACCGGCAGAGCGGGTGGCTGTTAACCACTAGGTTGCAGGTTCGAGTCCTGCCCAGGGAGCCATGACGTCCCGAAGGGCCGCGTGCGAAGTCCGCATGCGGCCCTTTTTCGTGAGATCGCGTTCCATTGCCTCACTTCCACGTGAGTTCGATGTACATCAAGAGGGGAGTAAAGCGGTCCACGTAGTTCCTGATTTCCGCCTCGTCCTTGAGGGCCGTTCGCAGAAGGGCCTCAAGATCCTCTTTCAGTACCCGAAAATACAGGTCGTTTACCCGGACGTCTGTTCCGACCGCCCGTTGGACCTGCTCGTTATACCCGATGTCTTTCCGGCCCGAGCGTACGACTTCCGCCAGGGCGTCTGCCGTCACCCGCCGGCAATCCTTGTAGCCCATCACGAGCTTCAGGTGCCATGCAAGGAGCGGAGGGCTCTTGATTTCGTCGTTCGCCAGCAGGAGGAGCCGGTGGTATATGGTGCCATAGAACCCATCGTAGAATTCAAGTAGGGAGTGGAATGTCCCGGACTGCGCCGTCCCCATGACCTTTCTGGTGGCCATGGACATCCGCTTCTCCTTTTCCTCTTTGCTCAACTCCTTCTCCTTGAGCGCCCCGTACGGCAGGTCAAGCACCGCTTCGTCAAAAGTCCGTAGAAGCAGTTTCTTGTATGCGATCAGTTGCTCGCCTGTGGGTGTATCGGCAGGTCCCCCCGCCTCCACCTGCTCCACGCCGACTGCCAGTCCAAGGGTAAACACAAGCAGGAACACCCAGCTCCGAATCGGATGCCTTTCCATGACGTTCCCCTCGTCATCGCGTGTTTTTCGCCGAGCCGGGAGCATCTTCTTTCTCCCGGCCGAATCGTCGCGGAAACCGGCCCGGCAGGACGGATCCGCCCGGGGGCCCGGAATCTCCATGAACGGACTACGGCCGCCAGTATATCCGCAACGGGGCCGGCGGCAAGCCGTTGGGGAGGGTATTCCAGTTCCTGATCGCGCCGACCCCCGTCAAGGCGGTTTCGCGGGCAGTTCCCGTATTGGGCTGCGAAGGACGGCGCGGGAGAAAGGATCGCGGGATGTTTCCGGCCGCTCCATCGCGCAGAGAGTTCGATATGCGTCCACGACGGGGAGCCAGAAAAAAATCAGGGCCACTTGCGCCGTCGCGCAGGTGGCCCTTTCGCGTTCCGGCCCCGATGGCAGGACCCGAAGCGAGGCTTCCGCCGACAAAAAGGAAAGTTCTTGCAAATTAGAGATTATTTTCTATAATACAACACATGATCCGACGGGCGGTGCAAATGCTTGTTTTGAAGCGGCTGGAAGCCTATCCGGCCGTGTCGCTGGTCGGGCCGCGCCAATGCGGCAAGACCACCCTGGCCCGGATGATCGAGGGGGCCTATTTCGACCTGGAACAGCAGCCTGAGCGCCTGCGCCTCGACCTCGAATGGGAGGAACTCGTCGCCCGGAAGAAGCGGGTCATCCTGGACGAGGCCCAAACCTGGCCTGAAATCTTTCCGCGTTTGCGAGGGGCCATTGACCGTGACCGGACGCGCAACGGCCGTTTTCTGCTCCTGGGCTCCGTCTCGCCTTCGCTTATGGCGCAGGTGTCGGAGTCGCTGGCAGGTCGGCTGTCGCCGGTGGAGCTGACGCCGTTTCTTTTGACCGAGCTGAAGGAGAAGGAGTCACGGGGTCGACGATGGCTTTGCGGCGGGTATCCGGACGGAGGTGTGCTCAAACCCGAGCGCTTTCCGCGATGGCAGAGGGATTACCTGTCGCTCCTGTCTCAGCGTGACCTGCCGACCTGGGGTCTGCCGGCCAAGCCGCTGGTGACGGATCGTTTGCTGCGCATGCTGGCCGCGCTGAACGGCCAGGCGTGGAACGCCTCGCAGGTGGGACAAAGCATGGGTCTGTCCTACCAGACGGTCAACAGCTACCTCGATTACCTCGTGGGAGCCTTCCTGATCCGGAGGTTGCCGCCGTATCAGGCGAACCTCAGGAAACGATTGGTCAAGACCCCCAAGGTTTATTGGCGGGACAGCGGTCTGCTTCATGCCTTGGCGAACGTGTCGGGCGAGAAGACCTTGCTCGCCCAGCCGTGGGTAGGCGCGAGCTGGGAAGGTTACGTTATCGAACAGGCGCTCGGGGTGCTTTCGGCCGAAGGGCGGGCCTTCGACGCCTACTACTTCAGGACCAGCGATCAATACGAGCTTGATCTCGTGCTGGACTTCGGGAAGGAGCTCTGGGCTGTCGAAATCAAGCTGACGTCCTTTCCAGGCCCCGAAGATATGGCCCGATTGGACAAGACTGCCGACCTGGTGAAGGCGTCACGGCGTTTCCTGGTCTCGCAAACTCGTCAACCGAGCGGCTCGGGACGCCGGATCTCTTGCGATCTTCCGTCCTTCCTCAATCACCTCCGCGAGAGCGGATCGTGAGACGGACGGCCTCTGGACTTCACACCCGTGGAGTACGAAATGTGACACACTGCTACCAGTGACGGCTCCAGAGTGCTTTTGGCTGCTCCGTGGCGCAAAGAGTTCGATATGCGTCCACGACGGGGAGCCATAACAACTTCGGGGCCGCTCGCGCATTCCGCGGGGCGGCCCTTTTCCATCGCGGCCCCCACGATCAGGACTCGTCCTCCTATCTCCCGATCCACCTTGAGACCGGAAAAATCGTCCGGTGCGGGGAATCGACGGGACGCCATCGGTGCATCGAAACAGGAGGATGACGCGTTCAACAATCAAGGGGAAAGGAGATCCGAGCGATGACGCATGCATTGCCGCCGCTACCATACGCATTTGACGCGCTCGAGCCGTACATCGACGCAAAGACCATGGAGATCCACCACGACAAGCACCATGCGGCCTATGTAGCGAATCTCAACAAGGCGCTGGAAGGCCACCCGGAGCTTCAGGAACTGTCCGTCGAGGAATTGCTGAAGCAGATCGACAAGGTGCCGGAAAGCATTCGCACGGCCGTGCGGAACAACGGCGGAGGCCACCTGAATCACTCGATGTTCTGGAAAATCATGAAGAAGGGAGGCGGCGGCGAACCTTCAGGCGATTTCGCCGGAGCCGTGGGGAAAACGTTCGGCAGCTTCGCGGATTTCAAGAAGACCTTTACGCAGGCGGCGACCACCCGATTCGGGTCCGGCTGGGCGTGGCTGCTGATCCGTGACGGCAAGCTGACCGTCGAGTCCACCGCGAACCAGGACAATCCGGTCATGGACGGGGGGAAGGTGATCTTCGGCCTGGATGTCTGGGAGCATGCCTATTACCTGAATTACCAGAACCGGCGCCCCGAATACATCGAAGCGTGGTGGAACACGGTCAACTGGGCGCAGGTGGCCGACAACTTCGCGCAGGCGAAAGCGTACCTCAAAGCCGCATAAACAAACGCGGGCAGGAAATCGGCCCGTTGGGTTTTTCGCAGCGGAGGAGCGGGGGATCGCTCCTCCGCACCCGGAATCGCGTTCTTTGGCGACGGCGAGCGAGAAAAGCCGCGCAGCCTGCTTCGACCGAGACGGT
>JBLNEU010000053.1:0-5652 GCA_050263015.1 Deltaproteobacteria bacterium
CGTCTCCCGGCTACCTCGGCGGCCCGGGCGCGCGGGAGAAGGCGGGTCTTCCCGCGGACACCGGCCCGTACCGGGTCGTCACGTCGAAAGCGCTGTTCGGGTTCGACCCGGAGACGAAGGAGATGACCCTTCTGGCGGTCCTCCGGGGGCTCAAGCCGGAAGACGTCGTCAAGGAGATGGCGTTCCGGCCGCTGATCGCCAGGGAAATCGCCGAGATCCCCCCCCCCACCGACGAGGAGCTGCGCCTCCTCCGGGAGGAGATCGACCCGTCCCGGATCATCATCCGGGGAGAGCGGATGACGGCCGTCGCGTGACGTCCCGCGAAAGGGTTACCCCGGCTGGCCCGAATGCTATAATGACTGGCTATGTCGATGCGGGTTTACATCGAGACGTTCGGCTGCCAGATGAACGCGGTCGATTCGGCCCGGATGCTGTCGCTCCTCGGCGCGGCCGACTACCGTCCCGCCCGGTCCCCGTCCGAGGCCGACCTCGTCCTCCTCAACACGTGCAGCATCCGCGAGAAGGCGGAGGCGAAGGTTTACAGCGCGCTCGGGCGGCTTCGCCGGTGGAAGGGCGAGCGGGAGGGCCGCCTGCTCGCGGTCGGGGGATGCCTGGCGCAGCAGGAAGGCGAGGCGATCCGGACCCGCGCCCCGCACGTGGACATCGTCTTCGGGACCCACAACATCGCCCGCCTGCCCGACCTCGTCCTTCGCGCCCGCGGGCGGCGTTCCGCCGTCGCGGTGGATCTCAGCGGCGACACCGCCCACTGGGACACGCTTCCGTACCTTCCGGACGGGGCGTCGAGCGCGATGGTGACCGTGATGCAGGGGTGCGACAACTTCTGCGCCTATTGCATCGTTCCGCACGTCCGCGGCCCGGAGATCAGCCGCCCGGCGGACGACGTTCTGCGCGATGTCCGGGCGCTCGCGGACCGCGGCGTCCGCGAGGTCGTGCTCCTCGGTCAGAACGTCAACTCGTACGGCCGGAAGGAAGGGGACATCGCATTCCCCGAACTGCTCCGGCGGGTCGCCCGCGTCCCGGGCATCGACCGGATCCGGTTCGTCACCTCCCACCCGCGCGACCTCGACGACCGCACGATCGGGCTCTTCTCCGAAATCGAAGCCCTTTGCCCGCACATCCACCTCCCCGTCCAGTCGGGCTCCGACCGGGTCCTCGCCGCGATGGGCCGCGGCTACACGCGGGCGGAGTACCTCGCGAAGGTGTCGGCCCTGCGGGGCGCCCGGCCGCAGATCGCCTTCTCGTCGGATTTCATCGTCGGGTTCCCCGGCGAGACCGAGGACGACTTCCGGGACACCCTGGCCGTCATGGAGGAGGTCCGGTTCGATTCCAGTTTCTCGTTCCGCTTCTCGCCCCGCGCCGGGACGCGGGCGGCGGACATGGAGGGAGCCGCGGCGGAGGAGGTTTCCGGGGAGCGGCTCCGCCGGCTCCAGGACCTCCAGGCCAGCCACACGCGGGAGCGCCTGGGGGCCTTCGCGGGCACCGAGACGGTGGTGCTGGTCGAGGGCCGGAGCGCCAGGGACCCGTTGCGCCTGAGCGGACGGACCCCCTGCTACAAGACGGTCAATTTCACGCCGGCGGCGGGCGGCACGGGCCCGTTCCGCCGGGTCGCGGTGCGCGGCACGGGGGCCCACTCCCTGTCGGGCGAGGAAGGAGGCTTCCATGGTTAAGGAGATGCGGGTGATCGGGATCACGATCGATCCGGTGACCCAGACGCCCATCGTCATATTGCGGGACAAGGAGAACCTGAACACCCTTCCCATATGGATCGGCATCCTCGAGGCGAACGCCATCGCGGTCGGGCTGGAGAACGTGAAGCTTCCGAGACCGATGACCCACGATCTTTTCAAGAACGTTCTCGACAAGACGGGCGTCCGGCTCCTCAGGGTCGAGGTGACCGACATCAAGGACAGCACCTATTACGCGGTCCTCCATCTCGACCGTGACGGGAAGTCGCTCGTCATCGACTGCCGGCCGAGCGACGCGATCGCCATCGCGATCCGGATGGAGGTGCCGGTCATGGTCCGCGACGCCGTCATCGACAAGGCCCTGCGCAGCGACGCGACGTCGGAGGGCGGGGGCGAAAAGGACAAGTGGACGGAGCTTCTGGAGCGGATGAATCCGGAAGACTTCAGCAAGTACAAGATGTAAGCTCGGGCCAATGGGAATTTCGCGCATACTGGTCGTGCAGGAGGAGGCCGGGCCGTCCCGAAACCTCCAGTTCACCGTCTTCGGCAACCCGGTGGAGTTCGACTTCCGGACCCCGAAGCAGGCGCTCGGGCTCGACTACGCCCCCTATCGCGCGATCGCGACGTCGTTCGACAGCGCCGGGAACGACCTGATGGAGACGCTCCGCCGGAGCCCGGAGGAAGGCCCGCCGGTGTTCCTGTTCCGGGGAACTCCTCCGCTCCACGAAATCGCCCGCTGGATCGCGTGGCCCACCGCACCCGGAGCGGACGATCCCAGCGTCACCGATCGCCTCCTGTCGGAGAACATCGAATATTACTCACTGGCCTCCCTGTACCAGCAGTGCCTCAAGATCACGGCCACGCAGGACGAGGAAAACCTGATGAACCTCGTCTCCGACACCTTCTGCAACGCGTTCGGCGTGGAGAATTGCGTCACCTGGCTGGCGTCCCAGACCGATCCCGACGAGATGACGATCGCGTCGGTCCGCGGGCTCACCAACATCGACAAGGAAGGGTCCCGGATCTACGTCTCCCAGTCCGAATGGTCCGAGGCGATCGCAAAGGGAGAGCCGTTTCTCGCGCCGGTCCCGGCGTCCGACGCGGGCGCCGGCACGGCGGCCCCGGCGGGACAGGTTCTGTACGTCCCCCTCGTCCACCGGGAAAAGACGATCGGCCTGGTGAAGATCGGCGAGCGCAACGACAAGGCGCCGTTCAGCGAGCGCGACCGCTACATCGCGCGGATCATCGCCGACTACTCTGCCTCCGCGTGGAGGAACCTGAGCAGGATCCTGAGCATGGAGCGCTTCTCGCTCCGGGACAGGGAAACGAAGGCGTATTCGGAAGCTTTCCTTTACGACTATTTCGACAAGGAGCGCTTCAAGGCGTCCCGTTGCCAGCGGCCCATCTCCGTCGTCCAGCTCGTGTTCGACAACCTGTCGCTTTTCGTGGAGCAGACGCGGGAAAGCTTCGTGGCCGGGGTCCTCGCCGAGATCGTCGAGGGAATCCGGACCGTCCTGCGCGACTCCGATTTCATCGCCCGCATCGAGCAGAGCCGGTTCTGCATCGTCCTGCCGGAGACCGACTACTTCGGCTCCATCCTGGCCATGCGGCGGCTGCGCAGGGCGATCAAGGCCAGGAGCACGGTCCAGTTCCTCGGCAATCAGATGACCCTGTCGTCGTTCCTCGCATCGGCGACCTTCCCGCGCGACGGCAAGAATCTCCAGGAGCTCCTGAAGGCCACCGACACGAAATGCGAGAAGCAGAACCGGAGCCCCTTCCAGCGGATGCACCTCGAGGAGAAGCCGCTCTGGAACGCGTTCGACGTCCTCGTCGGAAAGCCCGAGTATTACGAGTCGCTCCAGAAGGGGAAAGAGGTCCCGTATTTCCTCCGGATCCGGCGGATGCTCGGCCGCAACAGCCATTTCCGGCTCCCGGGCCAGATGTTCCTCAGGATGGTGGAATCCGTGGCCCAGGACGTGATCACGCGGGTCGGGGACCGGGGGCTCGTCATCGTCGCCGGACCGCGACCGGAGATCTACAAGCAGATCTTCCTGTCCTTCGGGCCCGATGCGCCTCCCGGCAAGAGCATCTACCTCGTGGGCCAGTCGGGAAGCACCCGGTTCGACTCCAAGAACCTCCTGTACGTGACGGCGAGCGACGGGCGCCTCGCGACGTGCGAGGTCGTCCTGTACCTCAAGGACAACGGGGCGTACGGCCTGTTTTCGAGGGACCGGAAGGACGAGGTCTTCGGCTTCAACACCGCGGACGAGTGGCTCATCGACATCATGATGGAAAAGGTGCAGGACGCCTACAGACTCCAGGGCGGGTTCTAGGGGACCGACGGATGCCGGAGGCGACCGCAATCAAGCGCATTCTGATCACGGACCCGGACGAGAAGACGCGGCAGTCCCTGGCCTACTTCCTCCGCGACAAGAAGATGGAGGTGGTCGAGACGCCCGACGGCGGCAAGGCGCTTTCGGAAACCCTCCTCAAGCGTCCCGACGTCATTCTCATGGATATGTCGATCGCCGTCCTTTCCGCCGACCGCCTCGTCCAGATCCTGCGCACGAATCCGACCACGCGGACCATCCCCATCGTCTTCATGAGCGAACAGGAAAGGAACATCACCGGCTTCCGTCCCGGGATCGACGATTACATCCGCAAGCCGTTCCAGGAGGACGAGGTCTTCCTCCGCCTCCAGCGCAACCTCTTCCACGGAAACCTGCCCCAGGGCTTTTCCGGCGACTCCGAGATCAGCGGAAACCTCGCCCAGATGTTTTTGCCGGACCTCTGGCAGATGCTGACGCTGAACCAGAAGAGCGGGATCATCCAGATCGAGGGCGACAGGGTATCCGGTTCCATCTACGTCGAGAAGGGGAACATCGTCTCGGCCGTGTCGCAGAACGTCACGGGCGAAAAGGCGCTGTTCCGGATGATCCCGCTCAGGGAGGGGCGTTTCCGGTTCGTCCCGGGGAAGGCGGACGTCCACAAGACGATCGGCATTCCGAGCCAGCACCTGATGCTCGAGGGGCTGCGGCAGTTCGACGAGCTCAAGAAGCTCGAACCGGCGCTCCCGGCGCAGAACCATTCCGTCATGCTGGTCAAGGACGCGCGCGTCCTGGCGAGCGGGGGCGGGATCGTCCGCGAGGTCCTCCTGCTGGCGGAGTTCTGTTCGCGGGTCGAGGAGATCGTGGACAACTGCAGCTTTCCGGATCTCGCGGTCTACGAGACCATCCTCCATCTCAAGGAGCGCGGCGTCCTCCGGATCGGGAAGTTCGACGCGCGGCCGCTGAAGAACGAGTTCCTTCCCCCGGAAGAGCTGGCGAAGCTGCGCGCGCGGATGGAGGAGGGCGGGGCGTTCACCGACGGGCACATCGGTCGCATCATCCTCTTCCTTCCCGACTCGGTCCTCCTGGAGGAGGTGGTCCGCGCCCTCAGTCATTTCAAGGAATTCGAGACGGACACGGCCTTCTTTTCGCTGCGGCGGGAAGACAGCTCGCCGTTCGGCATGTTCGGGAAGCTTCGCTCCGGCGAAGGGTCGCACCTGCTTCTCTATGCCTTCCCGTACCTGCGGAGCACGTCTCCGCTCTGGTACGCCCTGGCCCCGCACCCGATCGGGATCGTCGCGTTCCTCAAGGACGAGGTCTCGAGCTCCATCGAGGCCCTCATGGCCGTGTCGGATTACACGCGCGGCGCGGAGGCCAAGGTCGTGCTCGCCGTCATGGGGAAGACGTTCACGAACTTCGGGATGGGCGAGAACATCCTGCACCTGTTCCAGAACCGCATCGAGAAGCTCGGATGCTCCCTCAAGGTCCAGGAAATGGAGCAGCTGTCGCCGGAGGAGATCCGCGAAGCCCTGTCGCGGGTCGTCCGGCAATACCTCGAAGGATCCGCAAAATGATCGATCTCCACATGCACTCCACGTTCAGCGACGGCGAGCTGATCC